>CAYGPA010000088.1:0-13360 GCA_964351535.1 uncultured Planctomycetaceae bacterium | reverse complement strand
GTGCGCGCCGCGATCCGCGTGCAGGACGAGGACGGACGCGACCACGCCGCGCACGCGAGCATCGACGAGCTCGAGCGCGTCCTGGCCGAGGGATTCTCGTCGACCGAGCGCCGCGTCGGTCCCCTGCCGCCCGGGCGCTACACGATCTTCGCCAGCGCGCCCGACGGACGCAGCGCGAAGAAGAGCGTCACGCTGCGGGGGCAGGACGACCGCAAGGTGCGCCTGCGCCTGCGCGAGTAGTCAGGAAGCGTTCGGCCGCTGCGGCGGCAGGTGCGCGCGCAGCCACGCGAGCAGCGTCTCGAGGTCCGCGGGCAGCGGATCCTCGAACTCGAGCGGCTCTCCCGTGGAAGGATGGCGGAAGGCCAGGCCGGCGGCGTGGAGGGACTGGCGCTCGGGCGCCGGAGCCTCCTTCGGCAGGCGCACCGGCACGCCGCGCGTGCGGTACACTCGGTCGCCCACGATCGAGTGCCCGGCGTGCGTCATGTGAACGCGGATCTGGTGGGTACGTCCGGTCTTCGGACGACACTCGACGAGCGCGAACCCGTGGAAGCGCTCGCGCAGCTCCCAGTAGGTCGCGGCCTCGCGCCCCTCGCCCGCGGGGACCACGCTCCAGCGGTCGGGGTGGCGCGGCGAGCGGCCGATCGACTCCTCGATCCACCCGCTCTGGAAGCGCGGCACGGCGTGCACGACCGCGAGGTAGCGCTTCGCGACCTCGCGGGCGCGGAACTGGTTCTGGATGCCCTCCATCGCCTCCTTCGTGCGCGCGAGCACCAGGAGCCCGCTGGTGCCGCGGTCCAGGCGATGCACGATCCCCGGGCGCTCGGGACCCTGGAGTCGCGGCAGCGGACCCCAGCGGTTCTCCGCGTACTCGGCCAGCGTGCCGGGCCCGATCTCACCCTGGCCGTGACACAGCACGCCGGCGGGCTTGGAGAGGACGACGATCTCCGCGTCCTCGTGGACGATGCGCGGCTCCCAGTCTCGGGACTCACCGCCGTCCGCCGCATCGGGTTGCACGATCGCGACCTCCTGGCCGGCGGCCAGGAGCCGTCCGTTGCGCGGCTCGACCTCGCCGTCGACGAGCACCGCCCCCTTCTTCACGAGTCCCTGAACGCGCGAACGCGAAAAGCCCGTGGCCGCCGCAAGGAAACGGTCGAGGCGAGTTTCTTCGTTCTGTTCCGGGACTCGGTACATGTCTTGGGTCGCTCGCGTTTCTCGTTCGGTCGTCGCGCTCGGTTTCGTCGGGCAGCTAGGATTCCCGTAATTGCAACGGCATTCCAGTGGGCCGTGAGAATCTGAAAATCTGTGGCTCTTAGCACCTTCTGGAAACGGTCGCAGGTTGGTAGAAACCCATCGGGGAATGGGGATGGAAGGGACTCGCGGTCTCTCTGTCCAATGCACAACAAAGCGATCCGCGTACTTCTTGTCGACGACGAAATCCTGATTGCCGAACGCCTGGCTGCCCGCCTCGTCGGGCACGGGTTCGAGGTCGTACTCGCCAACTCGGTGAGGGATGCCTTGGGGAGGCTACAGAGTACGGAGTTCGACACTGTCGTGACGGACGTCCTGTTCGACGGACGGCCAGAGGGCAACTCCATCGTCGAAGCGGTCGGAGAATACCAGGCCAATTGCCCGGTGTTCGTGATGACGGGCTTCCCCGGCGTCTCCGGCGCCGTGACGGCGATGAAGTGCGGGGCGGCGGACTACCTGCCCAAGCCCATCGACCCCGTGAACATGGTGGCGATGATCCATCGCGCCGTGCGCGAGCGCCACGTTCGGTGCGAGCAGCTCGAGTTCTCCGAGCTCGTCGACATCGTCTCGGGTCTGGTCGCGAACACGATCGAGCGCATCGATCCGTACACCGCCGGCCACGGACAGCGCACGCGGCACTACTGCGACGTGATGGCCGAGAAGGCCAACCTGGATCGCGGAGTGCGCGAGCGCCTGCAGCTCGCGGCGATCGCCCACGACTACGGCAAGATCTACCTCGAGGACCTGGGGTTCCTCACCAAGGAAGGTCCGCTGACCGACCGCGAGTACCAGTCGGTCAAGCTGCACCCGGCGCTGGGAGCCGAGAAGCTCGGCAACACGCCGCGGCTCAAGGACGTCTGCCGCTGGATCGAGGAGCACCACGAGCGCTGGGACGGGCGCGGGTATCCGTACAAGAAGAAGGGCGAGGAGATCTCCCTTCCCGGACGCATCCTCGGGATCGTGGAGGTGTTCGACAGCCTCGCCACGCGGCGCTCGTACAAGCAGCCGTGGCCGCTGGAGAAGGTCATGGACTTCTTCGAGGACCACCGCGAGAAGAACTTCGATCCCGACCTGACGGATCTGTTCCTCGCGGAGCTCGAGACCCACGGCGAGGCGTGGATCGCCCAGCCGCAGCGCGACCGCGCGGCCCTCGGCGTCGACGCGGAGACCCCGTTCAAGGCGCACGTCCCGGGCGGGCCGACGCCCCTGACCGCCCGCCGGGCCGTCAGCAACGGATCCTGACGGCCGCGCCCGAGGCCGGATCGGGACCCGCGAGGCCGGATCGGGACCCGCGAGCTCGGATCGGGACCCGCGAGCTCGGATCGGGACCCGCGAGGTCGGATCGGGATTCGCGAGCCTGGCCCGGCGAAGGACTCCTCACGGCTCTGGACGCCGCTGGGGCCGCCCGCGGGGCGCCCGGCGTTGCGCCCCCGCGGGTCGCCGGTAACATCGTCGCGCTACGGGCCTAGAAAGTAGTCGCGCCGCCGCGGCCTCCTGGCCCCCTCCGTGCGGCCCACCGATCTCCGGACACCTGTCCCCGTTCCCTTCCGCGGCCGGCGCGGCCCTCCTGCCCGCCCGCGTTCCAGCAGCTCGACCCGAATCTCGAGAGGTCTCCCCTTGGTGAACTCGAACCTACTCGCCATGGCGCTCTGCCTGGCGCCCTTCGCTCTGCCGTCCGCCGCTCAGGACGCCGAAGCGCCTCCCAGCATGGTCCTGATCCGCGGGGGACGCGGATCCATCGGCCTCAGCGACAAGGAAGCTCTCGAGCTCGGAAGCGAGGTCACGAACAAGTTCGAGGTGTTCGCGCGCTCGACTCCGCAGCACGAGATGCGGCTCGACTCGTACTTCCTGATGACCACCGAGGTCACCAACGAGCAGTACTTCGAGTTCGTGAAGGCCACGGGACACCGCCCGCCGCGGTCCTGGGGCGAGCTCGCCATCCAGGAGGGCTCCCGCCAGTTCGGCGAGGAGCTCGGCCTGAAGCGCAAGCAGGCCAAGGAGGCCGGCGAGCCGATGCCGACGGAGAAGTTCGATCCCGAGCGCTGGTGGGACGAGAACTGGGAGAAGTCGGACTGGTCGATCCCCGCGGGTCAGGACCACGTCCCGGTGACGTTCGTCGACTACCAGGATGCCCAGGCCTACGCGCGCTGGACCGGCCTGCGCCTGCCGACGGAGTTCGAGTACCAGTACGCCGGTCGCGGCCGCACGAAGAACTCGTACCCGTGGGGCGAGGCGTGGGTCGAGAACGCCGCGGTCAGCCTCGAGCTGCGCCGCAGCCAGCCCTCGCCGGTGGCCTCGGTCCCGTCCGGCGCCACCGAGGCCGGCGTCTACGACCTGGTGGGCAACGTGTGGGAGTGGACGGACAGCCCGTTCGTCCCGTACCCGAAGTTCAAGATGCTGCAGCTCGAGTTCAAGGAGCGCGGCAAGAAGCGGACGATCGACGCCGTCATCGGCTGGGACCCGGACATGCGCGTGTGCGTCGGCGGCTCGTTCCAGAACCCCTCGACCGCCTGCCAGCTCTGGGTGCGCAACGACGTGACCCGCAACCAGCGCACCAACTCCCTGGGCTTCCGCTGCGCCGCCAGCGAGACGCCGGGCGTCGACATGGCCAGCACCGTGCTGCGCGACGACCTGCCGGTGTCGAAGCGTCCCGCCGGCGTCACCTACGAGCCCAACAACGCCATCGCAGCGGACCGCTGGGAGTCGCGCGAGGGCGAGGTCATGGTGCGCGACAAGAGCGGCAAGGCCGAGAAGCTCGAGTCCTACGCGATCATCACGGGCTACGAGTACGTGCTGTTCATTCCGGTCGAGAAGGTCGACGCCGTGGCCGTGAGGGACCTCGACGAGCTCTCGATCGAGGAGCAGCCGGTGCACTTCGGCGTGCTCTCGATCACCGAGGACGCGATCGAGCCCGCGCTCCCCGCCGGCACGTACACGATCGCCTACCGCGGGGCGGGCGAACGCCGTCGGCGCGGCGCTCCCAAGAAGGACAAGGAGGCCGAGGACGGCACCGACTCCAGCCGCCAGGAGGACGACGAGGAGTCGTTCGACGACGTCGAGCAGGTGCTGCCCGAGGGGCTCGACAAGGAGCAGGCGAACTTCGTCTTCTACGACCCGAACGGCGACCCCGTGGCCTTCATGGAAGCCGGCAGCCTCAACTCCAAGCGGCCCGAGCCGCCGACGATCCAGATCGGCCCGGGAACGCGCGAGGTGATCACGCAGGTCATGAACCCGAAGACCGAGGAGATGGAAGACGTCGTCACGCAAGAGCCCGTGACCGTCGCGAGCTTCCACCTCACCGCGCTCGCCAAGGTCTCGAACAAGGGCTACGTCTTCGACCTGCCCATCAAGTTCGAGAAGGGCGCGATCGGCGAGGGCTGGCGCACCAAGGACAGGTGAGCCCGACGGGGCCACGGCCTCGGCGACGGGACGGGTCCGCTCCGCGGGCCCGTCCCGTCGCCGTTCCGGGACGCGACGCGGACGGTGCGGGCTACTCCGTGCGGCCGAGGGAGAACTCGAGACGCCGGTCGGCGTGCTCGGAGAGCGGCGCGGGATCGGCCTCCGCCGTGACGGGCACGCCGTCGAGCCGGACGGAGACTCCGACCGCGGTCCGCACGACCTCGAGCGCGAGCAGCAGCACGGCCGCGCCCGCGAGCGCCGTGCCCAGGATGCGACGCACGCCCGCGGCGGGCGCGCGCTGCGGAAGCAGCGCCGCGGCCCAGAACGGTGCCAGCGCGACGACCGCCAGCGCCCCCTGACGCGCGTAGCCGAAGAACGCCACGACGACCACGAGCTTGCCCAGGAGGAAGATCGACCAGGGCGCGAGCGAGGCGAGCTCGCCGCGCAGTCGATAGGCCCCGAGCAACGCGCCCGCGACGGTCAGCGCCGCCCACGCCTCGGCCAAGAGCCCCGTCGGCGCGGCGAGGTCGACCGCGCGGCGAACGTCGCGCCCGACGGGCAGGTTGAAGCCGCCGACTCCCTGTCCGACCCCGTCGAGGAAGCGGCCCAGCTTGCGGCCGACGAGCCCCAGCCACGCTCCGGGGTCGGCGGCGATCGCGGAGAACCCCACGCGGTAGCCGTGGTTCACGAGCTCGAGGTGCGGGGGATACTCGAACGCGAGCTCCGCCGGCGGCAGACCGGCGACGAGCGCCGCGGGGTAGCGCGCCGCGCCTCCTTCCAGGGGCGGGGGAGTCTGCAGCAGGCCGCGATCGAACCCTCCTGAGGATCCGGGCGCGTTGGCGAGCGCGAAGTTGAGCGGGCCGTAGAGCGCCACGAACGGCCGCGCGCCCAGCGCCCTCGGCCGCGTGCCGAAGGCCTCGTCCAGCACGCCGAAGTCCGCGACGTCCACCGAGCTGCCGCCGCGGTGCAACACCGTTGCGGCGACGAAGGCGGAGGCCGAGCGCCGCGCGAAGGCCGGCAGGCGTTCGCGCTCGGCCCGGGCCGCGGGCGTCCACAGGAGCACGGACGTGCGCTGCTCGATGCTCGCGAGCGCCGCCTGGGCGTTCGGGTCGAGCGCGCGCTCGACCTCGTTCAACCGTTCGATCGACGCCCAGGCCGCGCGATGCCAGGGCACCAGCGCGAGCGCGAAGACGCCGAGCGCCAGCCCCGCCGTGCGCAGCGCGGCCGACGCGCGCGCCGGGTCCGCGAGCCTCGCGTGCCGCAGCGCGAGGTGAACGAGCGCCGGGGCGAAGTAGAGCGCGTGCTCGACGCGGAACAGGCAGCCCGCGGCGGCGACCAGTCCCCACAGCGCGAGCGGGATCGCGCGCGGAGAGCGCGCGAGCGAGGCGTGCAGCCCCATGCCGACCACCGCGAGCAGCAGGTACGGCGTCTCGTTGTTCAGCGAGCTGGAGAGGCCGAGCAGCGCTCCGGAGCAAGCGACGAGACCGCCCGCCAGCGCCGCGCGCCCCGCGCCGAGCGTCCCGCGCAGCCCGAGGAACGTCGCCGGCGCCAGGGCGGCGCCGAGCGCCTGCCACACGAGCTCGAGCCGGCCGACGCCCTCGGGCGAGCCGTCCCAGAGCCAGGCGATCAGGTACGCGTTGCCGGGCGGACGCAGCGGGAGCCCGAGCTCGAAGGGCACGCCCCGCTCGAGCGCGAGCGCGTGGCGCAGCCAGAGCAGCGCGTCGCCCTTGTAGACCACGGAGTAGGGCCACTCCGCGTCGGGCCCCGCGTGCCCGAAGAGCACGCGCAGCGCGAGCGCCACGCCGAACAAGAGGAGCGCGACCGCGGGGGGATTCGTCGGCAGCCTCAAGAGCCGGCCGCGGACCCCTGCTCCAGGCCGTCGAGGTTCTTCTCGAGCAGCGCGAGCTCCGCCGCGAGGTTCTCGCGACGCTCGCGCTCGCCGGCGACGACGTCGGGATCCGCGCGGTCGAGGAAGCCCTTGTTCTCGAGCTTCTTGTCGATGCCCGCGAGCCCCGAGCGCACCTTGTCGGCGCGCCGCGCGAGGACCTCGCTGAGCGCCTTGAAGTCCACGTCCTCGCCGAGCACGACGAAGACCTGCAGGTCGCCCGCGAGGCCCACGGCGGACCGCCCGGGGCGTTCGGCGCGCTCGACGACCTCGTACTCGGCGAGGTGCGCCAGCGCGCGAGCGGAGCCGCCGTGCTCCTCGAGCACGCGCCGCACGTCGGCGTTCTCACAGGCCAGGACGGCCTTCAGCGCCTTGCGCTCGCCGATCGAGGTCAGCGCGCGCACGCTGCGCACGGCGCCGACGAGGTCCTGGATCACGCCCATCTCGCGCTCGGCGTCGGCGTCCGTCTCGACGCCGGCCCCGTCGGGCCAGGTCGCGTTCATCAGCATCGGCACGTCCTTCGTCCCGAGCGTCTCGTGCAGCGCCTTCCAGAGCACCTCCGTCACGAACGGCGCGAAGGGGTGCAGCAGCGCCAGCGAGTCCGCCAGCACGCGCGCGAGCGTCCCGCGGGCCGCCGCGCCGCTCTCGCCCTCCTCCGCCATGCGCGGCTTGGCGAGCTCGACGTACCAGTCGCAGAAGTCGTTCCACACGAAGCGGTAGAGCGTCGTCGCCGCGTCGTTCAGGCGGTACTCGTCGAGGGCGCGCGTGACCTCGTCGCGCACGGACGCGAGCCGCGAGAGGATCCAGCGATCCTCGAGCCGCGCCGCCGCGGCCGACGTTCCGGGACCGCGCTCGCGCCCGCTTCCATCCTGGGGGGCGAGGTTCTGCAGCACGAAGCGCGCCGCGTTCCAGACCTTGTTGCCGAAGCGCCAGCCCTGCTCGAAGCGGTCGGGCGCGAGCTTGGTGTCCTGCCCCTCCTTGGTCAGCAGCACGAGGCTGACGCGCACGGCGTCGGCGCCGTACTTCTCGATCATCTCGATCGGGTCGATGCCGTTGCCGGCGCTCTTCGACATGCGCCGCCCCTTGGCGTCCATGACCGTGGCGTTGATGTGGCAGACCTCGAACGGCAGGCGCTGCTCGACCGGCAGGTGGTCGAGGAACTCGTACCCGGCCATCACCATGCGCGCGACCCACAGGTAGATGATCTCGCGCGCCGTGGCGAGGAACTGCGTCGGGTAGAAGGTCGCGAGGTCGTCGGTCCGGTCGGGCCAGCCGAGCGTCGCGAAGGGCCACAGCCACGACGACGCCCACGTGTCGAGCACGTCCTCGTCCTGCCCCACGATCGGCTTGCCGGTCTTCGGGTGCGGCGCGCCGACCTCGAGGTCGTCGCACGACGCGATCGGCACCCCGTCCTCGTCGTACCAGACGGGGATGCGGTGCCCCCACCAGAGCTGGCGCGAGATGCACCAGTCGTGCACGTTCTCGAGCCAGTCGAGATAGACCTTCGACCAGCGCTCGGGCGTGAAGCGCAGCTTGCCGGTCTTGACCGCCGCGATCGCGGGCTCGGCCAGCGGGCCCATCTTCACGAACCACTGCTCGCTGACGAGCGGCTCGATGGCCGTCTTCGAGCGGTCGCTGACCGGCACGTTGTGCTCGATGGTCTCGACCTTGTCCAGCAGGCCGAGGTCGTCGAGCTGCTTCACGACGCCCTTGCGCGCCGCCTCGCGGCTCTGGCCCGCGAACGGACCGGCCTCGTCGTTCAGGGACCCGTCCTTCGTCAGCACGTTCAGGACGGGCAGGTTGTGGCGCTTGCCGCGCTCGTAGTCGGCGGGGTCGTGGCCCGGCGTCACCTTGACAGCGCCCGTGCCGTACTTCGGGTCCACGGACTCGTCCGCGACGATCGGGATCTCGCGGCCGAGGAACGGCAGCACGAGCAGCTTGCCCACGAGGTCCCGGTAGCGCTCGTCGTCGGGGTGCACGGCCACGCCCGTGTCGCCGAACATCGACTCGGGTCGCGTCGTCGCCACGACGACGTGGCGCGCGGGGTCGTCCTTCAGCGGGTAGCGCAGGTGCCAGAGCTTGCTCTTCTGCTGCACGTACTCGATCTCGTCGTCGGAGACGGCCGTCTGCAGCTTGCAGTCCCAGTTCACCATCCGCGCACCGCGGTAGACGAGGTCCTTCTCCCACAGCCGCACGAACGCCTCGCGGACGGCGCGCGACATGTGCTCCTCGAACGTGAAGCGCTGGCGCGACCAGTCGCAGGAGGCGCCGAGACGACGGAGCTGCTCGAGGATCTTGCCGCCGTGCGTGTCGCACCAGTCCCAGACCTCCTTCAGGAACGCCTCGCGCCCCATCTCCTCGCGCGTCTTGCCCTCGGTGAACAGGCGCTTCTCGACCACGGCCTGGGTCGCGATCCCCGCGTGGTCGGTCCCCGGCACCCACAGCGCCCGGAAGCCCTGCATGCGCCGGTGGCGGATCACGACGTCCTGGATCGTGTTGTTCAGGGCGTGGCCCATGTGCAGCACGCCGGTGACGTTGGGCGGCGGGATCATGATGGTGAACGTCTCACCAGCACCTGCGCGCGGCTGGAAGCCGCCGCTCTTCTCCCAGGCCGCGTAGATCGGGCCTTCGTGGGCCTCGGGCTCGTATCGGGTCGACAGTTCCATGGTGTTCCGGCGCTCGTTCCGACGTTCCGCGGGACGTTTCGTGGGCGTCGCGTCGCGCGACGGGCCCGTCACTTCAACGCCCGCGCCGGACAGGGTCAAGGAAAGCCGCGGGTCCCGCGCGGCGTCCGGTTCGCGGGAAGGTGACCGGGACGCTTTTTCCCTGTGCCGAAAGGAACGCGGGCCATTCGCGACGCCCGGGCGGAACTCCTTTCAGCGGCGTCGATTTCCTCGAAAACGGCCTCATTCCGGCAGACAGGGCGGCCGAAACCTGGTGCGTAGCTCCTCCCTGCATCGAGGCCTCCCCCCATGGACATCCAGTCGATCCACGTCAATTCCGTTCACACGCGTCCCATCCGGATCGCCGCGCCCGAGGTCTACCGCCGCGGGCAGGGCGAGGAATCCGGGGGACCGGGGCGCACCGGTCGCGTCCTCCGCGAGCGCGGCGACGAGGCCCTCGCGCGGCTCGACGCGCGGGCCGCGAACGCGCTCGAGAACGCCGGCAACGAGAACCAGCGTCGCATCCTGAACGACCGCATCTCCACGGCCCGCGAGGGCCTGGAGGCGCGCATCGCCAACGCGCTCGCCCCGTACGCGGACGATCCCGACTCGTCGGGAGGCGTCGCGGACGCGAGCGATGCCGGTGGCGCGGCCGCCGAGGGCGTCGCCCGCGAGGCCACGAGCCAGGGCGACCGCTTCGAGCGCCTGCGGGTACGGCTCGCGACGGTCGAGGCCGAGGGCAACCGCTCGCCCTTCGGCGACCGTCCGACGGGCGGCGACGTCGGCGGCGTCGGCGACGGCGACGGCGACGGCGACGGCACGACGAACGCGCAGCCCGCGGCCGCCGTCGGCGACACCACGCGTGTCGACGACGTCGAGCCGGGAGACCGCCGGGAAGTCGGCCGCACGGGCGCCGCGCTGCGCGAGGCCGCCTCGGCTCAGCGCAACGCGATCATGCAGCGTCTCGCGAACGCCCTCGAGGGCGCCGAGAACGGCAACCAGCGCCGGATCCTGAGCGAGCGCGCCGGCGAGCGCCTCGGCGAGATCCAGGAGCGCCTGTCCAACGCGATGGCGCGCATGCGCGGCGAGGGCACCGATCCGGTGGCCGGCAACGACGGCGAAGGCGGCAACGACCGGGTGTCCGACCGCATGCTCCTCGAGCGCATCCAGGAAGCCCGCGGCGGCCTCTTCGACCGCGTCCGCGACGGCCTGGCCGCGGCCGAGACCGACGACCAGCGCCGCTTCCTCACCGACGCGTTCACGGCCGCGTACAAGGACCTCGAGAACCGCATCGCCGGCGCGCTGCGCGACGCGGGCCTCTTCGACGAGGTCGCGGACCAGACCCGCGTGGCCGGCGGCGAGTCGGCTCCGGGAACCGAACAGCCCGGCGCGGACGACGGCCAGGCCGTCTGAACCGTCGCGCAACCTTCAGGGAGAGAAGAGCGGCTCGGGGCCTGCGGGCGCCGGGCCGCTTCCCTGTTGTCCGGCGCTGGAATTCCCGGGTTGCCGGCATCCACGCGGCGCCTTCGCCACGAATTCACGGGTGGCGCGGAAGGGTCCTACACACCTCCCGAACCCCGTGATGCACCGGGACCCTCCGCGCTCTCCCCCCGCCCCCGGAACCGGGGTCAGCGGCGGCCCAGCAGCTCGAGCACTCCCGTCGTCAGGAACGGGCAGTAGGTGATCACGAGCACGCCGAAGCCCAGGATCACGAGCATCGGCACCGCGGCGCGGTACACGCGCGTGAGCGGCTGGTCGAAGCGGTACGAGGCGAGGAACAGGTTCAGGCCGACCGGCGGCGTCAGGTAGCCGAGCTCGAGGTTGGCGACGAACACGATCCCGAGGTGGACGGGGTCGATGCCGAAGGCCTGGCCGAGCGGGACGATCAGCGGCACCACGACGACCGTGGCCGAGAAGATGTCCATCAGGCAGCCGACGAGCAGCAGGAAGACGTTCAGGCCCAGCAGGAACAGGAGCTTGGACGTGATCGAGCCCTGCACCCACTCCAGGAGGTGCGCGGGAATCTCCGCGTCGACGAGGTAGCTCGTCAGCCCCATGGCCACGCACAGGATGATCAGCACGCCGCCGAGCAGCGTGGTGGTCTCGAGCAGCACGCGCGGGAGGTCGCGGACGAGCGACAGCTCGCGGCGCACGACGACCTGCACGAAGAGCGTGTAGAGCGCCGTGATGGCCGCCGACTCGACCAGCGTCGCGTGACCGCTGAACAGCGCGCCGAGGGCCACGAAGGGCAGCGCGAGCTCGTACTTCGCGCGCCACAGCGCCGGCAGGACGTCCGCGGAGCGGAACGGCACGCGGCCGGCCCCGGTGCGACGCCCCTCGCGCATGCCCCACAGGGCCACGAGCACGATCAGCAGGATGCCCGGCAGCATCCCGGCGAGGAACAGGTCCTCGATCGGCACCGAGGCGACGATGCCGAACAGGATCAACGGCATGGCCGGCGGCAGCAGCAGCCCCAGCGAGCCCGAGGCCGTGAGCAGCCCGAGCGAGAAGCGCTCGCCGTAGCCGTCGGTGCGCAGGGCCTGCATGAGCAGCGCGCCCAGCGCGAGGATCGTCACGCCCGAGCCGCCGGTGAACACGGTCACGAACGCGCACAGGAACGCGCACACGATCGCCGTCCCGCCGGGGATCCAGCCCACGAGCGCGCGGAACACGTCGAGCAGGCGCTGCGCGGCGCGCCCCTCGGCCAGCAGGAAACCCGCCAGCGTGAACAGCGGGATGGCGGGCAAGTACGGCGACACCGACAGGCGGTAGGTCTCCACGGGCACGGCCGCGATCGGCACGCCGTCGACCATGAACAGGAGGAGCGCCAGGCCGCCCAGCACCGCGAAGAGCGGCATGCCGAGCGCGGCGGCGGCGAAGAGCAGCGCCATGCCGGGCCAGGCCGGGCGCTCCTCGAGCCACTCGGGGTGCTGGCCGAGCCACACGCCGGCCGCGAGCCCCGCGGCGGCCAGGCCGCGGGCCGTCCAGCGGCGCGCGCCGTCGCCGGGTTGCGACTCCTCGCCCGCGGGCTTCGCCGCGCGCCACGCGAGCCGGAGCGCCAGGACGCCGAAGCCGAACGGGAGCACGAGCTGGGCCACCCAGACCGGCAGCCACGGAACGACGATGTCGCCGCCCTCGCGCTCGATCCAGAGCAGCTCGAAGCTCGCGCGCGCGAGCAGCGCTGACACGGCGGCCGCGACCGCGGCGGAGACGGTGCGGGCGAAGCTCTCGAAGCTCCGGCCGCGCAGGATCTCGCCCGTCGACAGCGCCAGCAGCTTGCCCTCGCGCGCCGCGAGCGCCGCGCCGAGCAGCGCGAGCCACAGCGTCGCATGCTGGGTCAGCGGCGCCGATCCGGCGATGCCGCCGCCGAAGAAGCTGCGGCCCACGAGCTCCGCCAGCGGCAGCGCCAGGGCCGCGAGCAGGACGAGGGACGTGAGCCCGAGCTCACCCGCGCGCAGCAGCTTGATGCCCATGACCCTGATCCTCGACGCCTCGCTCCACGAGCCGGTCGCGGGCTAGCCCGGACTCTTCATGACGCGTAGATCGGAACAACACTAGCCCGGACGATTCATGACGCGTAGATCGAAACGGCTCAACTCGGCTCCTGCTGGTGCTTTGCGAGCGCCGGCCCCGCAGCAGCCTGCCGTATGGATCGGCGAAGACGCCGGGTCAGGTCGTCGAGGACGCCGGTGTTCGCAAGTGCCGGCAGGCGCCGAGAGGCGGCTGCAGGCTGCCGGTTGTGCCGTTTCGGCTGCGTGCTCATGAATCGTTCGGGCTAGCGGCTGCGGTAGTCGGCCCGCTCGGACTCGGCGCGCTTCAGGAAGTCCGTCGGAACACCGGTGTCACGCATGTACTCGGTGAAGCTCTTGGCCATGGCCTCCCAGCGCTCGCGGTCCGCTTCGCCGAGCGAGTGCACCGACATGCCGCGCTTCTTCATCTCGGCGATGGCCTCGCGCTCCTGCTCGGGCACGACCTCGAACAGGTACTCCTCCATGCGCCGGGCGGCGGCCATCACGACCTTCTGGTCCTCGGGCTGGATCTGCTTCCACTGCTTGGCGCTGACCACGGTCGCGCCGACCATGCCCAGCAGCGGCTCGTCGAGCATGTGAGGCGCCTGGCGGAACCACTGCAGCGACAGCGCGGCGAGGGCCGTCGACGGCATCAC
>CAYGPA010000087.1:0-13510 GCA_964351535.1 uncultured Planctomycetaceae bacterium | reverse complement strand
ACGTCGTCGAGGAAGCCGATCTCGAGCATCTCGTCGGCCTCGTCCAGCACGACGATCTCGGTCCACGGGAACGACAGGAAGCGCTGACCGTGCAGGTCGAGCACGCGGCCGGGCGTGCCGACCACGAGCTGCGCGCCCCCTTTGAGGGCGTTGATCTGGCCGTGGATCGGCTCGCCGCCGACGACCAGGGCCACTTTCAGTCCGCGCGGTTCGCCGAGCTTCTCGAGCACGCCCGCGACCTGCTGCGCCAGCTCGCGCGTGGGCGTCAGCACCAGGCCGAGCACCGTCGCGCGGCCCGAGTCGAGCTTCGACACCATCGGCGCGCCGAAGGCCAGCGTCTTGCCGGTGCCGGTCTCCGCCTTGGCGATGACGTCGCGGCCTTCGAGGGCCGGTCCGATCGCCAGCGCCTGGATCGGCGTGGGCACGGTGATGCCCATCTCGGCGATCGCGTCGAGCACGTCCTGGTCGAGCTTCCAGTGGTCGAAGGACTGGACCTCGGGCGGCGCCTCCATCGGGGCGAGCGGCTCGGGCGGCGGGCCCTTGGGCTTGCTGGAGCGGCTGCCGCCGCGCCGGGGGCCTCCGCGTCCTCCGCCCGAGCGGGATCCGCCTCCGCGGCGGCTGCTGTCGGATCCAGGAGGGCTCAAGGTGGGTGCGTGGAGGAAGGGGCGCCGATCGCGCGTAGGCGGCGGAGCATAGAGGATTGCGACCCGATTCCCACGCAGAGTTCCGGGCCGAATGGGCGAATCTCCGGAGAATCCGTCCCGTGCTCCGCGCCCGTGCACCTCCGGCGAGGCCCTCCGCCAAGCGTCGAGGCCGATCGCGAAGCCGCTAGGATGGGCCGTCATGGACCGGGTCCGAATCGTCGCGGCGGCGTGCTGCCTGCTCTCCGCGTGCGGAGATCCCGCGGGATCCGCCGGCTCCGCAGGGGGCGCTTCCGCCAGCGTGCAGTACGAGAGCGTCTGCAAGGACTGGCTCGAGGAGGCGCCCGCCTGGGAGGTCCGCCGGGCTCATCCGGAGCGCCCGCCGGCCCTCGTCGAACTCTGCCCCGCGCGCGGTCCGCGGCCCGAGGGGGTCGAGCGCACGTCGCTCTCGCTCGCGCCGCCCTGCGAGATCGCGCTGCGCGTCGAGCTCGACCCGCGGGTGCCGCAGCCCGACTCCGGCAGGCCGCTGCGCTTCGAGGCGCTCGTCGGCATCGACGCCCAGGCCCTGGCCGAGGCCGACGCGGCACGAGAGCTCCCCGCGGGCGCGCGCGTGCGCTTTCGGCTGTCGGTGAACGGCGCGGAGCGCTCCGACGTGTTCGTGCCGCTGCCCGCGAGCTTTCCGGCGCAGACCGCCTGGACGCCGCTCGCGGGACACGGCGGATCCCTCGTCGAGGTCCGGCGCGGGGACGAGCTGGTGCTCTCCACGGCGCTGCTCGGCCTGGACGGCGCCGAGATCGAGGACCCGCCGCCGCTCGCGGTGGGCGTGTCGCGCCTGTGGCTCTCGACGGTCGAGGAGCGACCGAACGAGCCCGCGAGCTTCAGGCTGCCGAACGTCGTGCTGATCGTCATGGACACACAGCGCGTCGACCGGTTGTCGGCTTACGGCTACGAGCGGCCGACGTCGCCGAACCTCGAGCGCCTGGCCGCGCGCGGCGTGCTGTTCGAGCGCGCGTACTCGACCGCGAGCTGGACGTGGCCGGCGACCGCGTCGATCTTGACCGGCTTGTCGCCGTACGTGCACGGCGTGCGCGACAAGCACTCGACGCGCCTGCGCAGCCGCCTCGAGACGCTGGCGGAGCGCATGCAGCAGCGTGGCTGCGCCACGGCGGGCTTCTCGGGCAACCCGCTGATCGGTTCGGGCCGCAACTTCGACCAGGGCTTCGACCACTTCGAGGGCGTCCCGACGGTCATGCGCAAGTCGGACGTCGTCGTTCCGCCGGCGCTCGAGTGGCTGCGCGACCACGCGGACGAGCGCTTCTTCCTCTACCTGCACCTGGTCGACCCGCACGATCCGCACGAGCCGCGGCCCGAGGACGCGGAGCTCCTGGTCGACGTCGAGCGTCCGGGCAACTTCCCCGAGAACGGCTTCCTCTACCACTCCCTCGAGCTGCGCAAGCGCGGCGCGTGGACGCCCGAGGGGGAGCTGAAGCCGCGCTTCGAGATCCCCGCGCACCACTTTGAGTACATCGACCAGATGTACGACGCGAGCGTACGGACGGGCGACTACTGGGTCGGGCAAGTCCTGGACGAACTGGAGGCCCTCGGGCTGACCGAGGAGACCGTCGTCGTGTACACGAGCGACCACGGCGAGGAGCTCCTGGACCACGGCCAGCTCGAGCACGGCCACACGATCTTCACGGAGCTCGTGCACGTGCCCTGGGTGATGGCGGGCCCTGGGGTGCCAGAGGGGCCGCGCGTGACCGGTGTCGTTTCGAACGAACGGATTCTACCCGTGCTCGAGGGGGTCCTCGACGGGATGAGCAACGGGGAGCCCGAGGAGCTCGGTGCACGAGCCGTGTTTGGGCGTAGCTCGGTCGACACGGTCCTCTACGCCAGCGAGCACGGCTGGTGGAAACGCAAGCGCGAGACGCCCATCCGGGGCATGCTGGAGGGCGGCTGGTCGATCCAGTGGGCGCCCGAGGGCGAACCCTGGGCCGGCGAATCGACTTTCGAGGGCGGCGACCTGCGCCTGTTCCACGTCGTGGAAGACCCGGGCGAGCGCCACGACCTCGCGCGGCTCGAGCCCGAGCGAGCCATGCGCATGGCTCGGGGGCTGCGCGCCGCCGGCGAAGTGCTCGAGAAGGCAGCCTCCGATCGAGGCCTGGGGCGGGCGGAATCCGCGGGAGAACAGACGCTCGACATGCTTCGCGAGCTGGGCTACGTGGACGTCGGCGACGACGAGTAGAATCCGCCGCCCCATGAAGATCGCCACCTGGAACGTGAACTCCGTGCGCGCGCGCCTGCCGCGCGTCCTGCCGTGGCTCGAGGCGAACCAGCCCGACGTGCTGTGCCTGCAGGAGACCAAGTGCGAGGACGCGAAGTTCCCGCTCGCGGAGTTCGAGGAGCTCGGCTACTCCGTCGCGACCTACGGCCAGAAGACCTACAACGGCGTCGCCATCGCCGCGCGCAACTCGATCGACGACGTCGAGTGCGGGCTGCCCGGCGACCTCGACGACGCCGACCGGCGCGTGCTGACCGCCGCGGTGGGGGAGTACCTGATCGTCGACGTCTACGTCGTCAACGGCCAGGAGGTCGGCAGCTCCAAGTTCGCGTACAAGCTCGACTGGCTCGGGCGCCTGCGCGACTACCTCGGCAGCCTCGACATGGCCGAGAAGCTCGTCGTGTGCGGCGACTTCAACATCACCGTCGACGACCGCGACGTGCACGACCCGGACAAGTGGCGCGAGAAGATCCTGTGCTCGACTCCCGAGCGCGAGGCGCTGAAGGCCCTGAACGACCTCGGGCTGCACGACGCGTTCCGCCGGTTCGAGGAGGGCGACGGCCACTACACCTGGTGGGACTTCCGCACGCGCGGCTTCCAGCGCGGCAACGGCCTGCGCATCGACCACTTCCTCCTGTCCGATCCGGCGCTCGAGGCCTGCCGGGGCGTCGCGATCGACACCGAGGAGCGCGGCCGCGAGAAGCCCAGCGACCACGCGCCGGTCGTCGCGACGTTCGCGTAGGTCCGCGCGTCGCTACGAGGTCTCGCCCGGAGGGTCGCGCGGCGTCGGTCGCCGCGCGTGCTCGGTCAGCGCGCCGCGCGCGCGCTCGGCCGGGTCGACGCGCACGTAGTACTCCTGCATGAACTCCTGCGGGAGCTGCATGGCCATCAGCAGCAGGTCCGCGAGGTGGCCGAGCGACAGCTTGTCGCCGTGCGCATCGGGGTACGCGCCGCGGGCTTCGAGCGCGGTGCGCAGCTCGGCGCGCAGCGTGCGCTCGTCCGCGGCGGACACGACGCCGTCCTGCAGGGCCTCGGCCTCGACCTTGCGGTAGAGGTACTCGCTGTCGATCTCGCGGATGCGGCAGCGCGCGAGACCCACGAGCCAGATGTTGTAGCGACCGTCGTTCAGCTTCTCGTGGCGCGCGATCTCGCCCAGGCCCGCGATCGGCAGGACCGGCGGATTGCCGCGCATGAGCTCGGGCTCGTGGTGCGCGGTCAGCACCGTGCCCATCACGATCCGGCCGGGGCCGTCCAGCGACTGCTCGACCATCTGCCGGTAGCGCGCCTCGAACACGTGCAGCGGCAGCAGCATCCCGGGGAACAGGAATACGCCGGGCAGCGGAAACATCGGCACGACCAGCTGCTGGTCGTCTTCCTGCCCGGGGGGCCAGGAGTCGGGGATGTCCGGAAGTTCCACGGAGTCAGGGTACGCGGCTCGCGTGCGCAGTGCGAACCGGGCGCTCGCGCAGGGCCAGGACGACCTTCTCCAGCCGCCGCGCCTCGCGACGCCGGCCGCGGCGCAGGTAGCTGCCCCGCAGGTTCAGGGTGTGTCGAAGGAACATGGCGGTGTCGTCGCTGTCGCGGAACCAGGCCGCGTGGGGCGAGAGGCCGTGCTGCGTCAGGTACTCGAGGCACTCGCGCTCCGAGCGCACCTCGCCCTGATCGAAGGGGTCGAGCAGCGTGGCGGACTCGCCGGAGTAGACGCGCAGCATCACGTGGCCGGGCAGCGGCACGATCGCCGCGGGCACGCCCAGCCGACGCGCCACGAACAGGTACACCGCGCAGAGCGTCAGGGGCATGCCGTTGCGGCGCTCGATCGCGCGGTGCAGGTAGACGTTGTCGGGGTGGTAGTAGTCGCCCGAGCTGCCCGTGAAGCCGATCTCGCGGCCCAGGTAGCCCGCGAGCAGCTGCACGCGCTCGACCGGGTCGTCGCACCGCGACCAGCGCGGCTGCAGCTGCCGCGCGAATCCGTCCAGGGCGCGCACGTACGGGCGCACGTCGAGGCCGGGGTCCTCCAGACGGCTGAGGAGCAGCAGGGCGCGCTCGAGGTCGATCGTCGGCTGGCCGGCGAGGGAGAGCATGCGCCCGATCACTCGCAGGCGCTCCGCGTCGAGCAGGATGCGCCGCGCGCGCGCCCGGCGGCCCGGGTGGTCCTCGCGCGTCGCGCGCCGGAGCGCCGGCTTCGCGCGCGGCCCGAACGCGGAGAGCTCGCGGCGCACCGTCCGCCACACGTGGGGCGAGGAGTCGCCGAGCAGCTCGATCAGCGCGCGCAGGCGCGTCTCGTCGAGACGGCCTCGCGTCCTCGGCGGCTCCGGTCGAGTCGCCTCGTCCCCGAGCCCGCTCCAGTCTTCGCTCGTCATGTCGTGCCGTCCGGCGCATCGCGCCCGACCGACGCGCGACATTATGCCCGTGCGACCGGCGCCTCCCAACTCGGCCGCGGAGGCGCCTCGACGACTCGCCCGCCGAGGCGATCGGCTCGCGAGCGGCGGGAACGGCGAGAAGGCGCCGCGTGCCGCGCACGGATCGCCGCCCGCCCGGGCTCCCGCGGAACGTGGACAGGGGCGTTTCCCGGCCTCCGAGGCGGCCTCCGAGCCCGCCCGCGTGCGCTTCCGCGCGCCTTGCTTCGCTCGCGGCCGAGGCCTATCCTATTCGCCTCGAATTCCAGCCGGAGGACCTCACGAGGTCGACTTGCAGCGCACGATTCCATGCCCGCGACCCCTCTTTTCCACGGTCGGCCCATCGCCGTCACGCACGCCCTGCGAACGCCCATCGGGCGCTTCCTCGGCGCGTTCTCGGATCTGTCGGCCGCGGATCTCGGCACCTCGGTGGTCGCGAGCCTGCTCGAGCGCTCCGGAGTGGCCGGCGCCGACGTCGACCAGCTGATCTTCGGCAACGGCCGCCAGGCGGGCGGCGGGCCGAACGTGGCGCGTCAGGTCTCCGTGCGCGCCGGGCTGCCCCACGCGAAGCCCGCGTGGACCGTGAACATGGCCTGCGGCTCCGGCCTGAAGGCCATCGAGCTGGCCGCCGAGGCCATCGCCCTCGGCCGCGCCAAGGTCGTCGTCGCGGGCGGCACCGAGAGCATGTCGCGCCTGCCCTTCTTCCTGCCGGACATGCGCCGCGGCTACCGCCTCGGTCACGCCCCGCTGGTCGACGGCATGTACCGGGACGGCTTCGACTGCCCGCTGGCCGAGATGGTCATGGGGGAGACGGCCGAGAAGCTCGCGCGCGAGATGGGCATCTCCCGCCAGGAGCAGGACGAGTACGCCGCCGGCAGCCAGCGCAAGGCCGCGGCGGCGATCGCCGCGGGTCGCTTCGCCGACGAGCTCGCGCCCGTGCTCGTGAAGCAGCGCCGCGGCGACCAGCTCGTGGAAGCCGACGAGCATCCGCGTCCGGACTCGACCGTCGAGAAGCTCGCCAAGCTGCCGCCGGTCTTCGACCGCGAGGCCGGCACCGTGACCGCGGGCAACGCGTCGGGCATCACCGACGGCGCCTCGGCCGTCCTGGTGATGGACGCCGACGAGGCCGAGCGCCGCGGGCTGAAGCCCCTGGCCTACCTGTCCGCCGCCACCGAGGCCGGCGTCGACCCGACGATCATGGGCATCGGCCCCGTGCCCGCGCTGCGGGAGCTGCGCGAGCGCACGGGCCTCGGCCCCGACGACTTCGACCTGATCGAGCTGAACGAGGCCTTCGCGGCCCAGGTCCTGGCCTGCCACCGCGAGCTTCCGCTGCCGCTCGATCGCATGAACGTGAACGGCGGCGCGATCGCCCTGGGGCACCCGATCGGGGCCACGGGAGCGCGCATCGCCACGACTCTGCTCCACGAGCTCGCGCGCCGCGAGGGCGCTCGCGGGCTCGCAACCCTCTGCATCTCCGGGGGCATGGGCCTCGCGGTCGCGTTCGACCGCACCGGCCTCTGACGCTCCGACACCCGCGCCGGGCTCCGATGCCCGGACACCCGAAGAACGAACGACTATGGCAATCCGCAAGGTTGGTGTGATCGGCTGCGGCCTGATGGGGCACGGCATCGTCCAGATCGCGGCCCAGGGTGGCTGCGACGTGGTGGCCGTCGAGGCGGACCAGGGCGCGCTCGATCGCGGCCTCGGCCGCATCGAGAAGAGCCTGGCCAAGCTCGCCTCGAAGCAGGTCGAGAAGGGCAAGATGACCGAGGAGCAGGCCAAGAAGTTCGCGGCCGACACCCGCGGACGGATCACCGGCGCGCTGGACCGCGGCGCCGTGGCCGACTGCGACCTGGTGGTCGAGGCGATCATCGAGGACCTCGACGCGAAGAAGAAGCTCTTCGCGGAGCTGAACGGCATCTGCAAGCCGGAGACGATCTTCGCCTCGAACACCTCGTCGTTCCCGATCGCCGAGATGGGCGCCGCCTCCGGCCGCCCGCAGAACATGGTCGGCCTGCACTTCTTCAACCCGGTGCAGCTCATGCGCCTCGTGGAGGTCGTGCGCACCGGCGAGACGTCCGAGGAGGCCTTCGCGGCCGCGCGCGCCTTCGGCGAGGCCTGCGGCAAGACGCCGGTCTCGTGCCAGGACACGCCCGGCTTCGTGGTGAACCGCCTGCTCGTGCCCTACATGGTCCAGGCGCTGCTGATGCTGGATCGCGGCGATGCCTCGAAGGAGGACATCGACGCCGCCATGCAGCTCGGCTGCGGCCACCCGATGGGGCCGGTCACGCTGACCGACTACGTCGGGCTCGACACGACGCTGTTCATCTTGAAGGGCTGGGTCGACCGCTACCCGGACGAGCCGGCCTTCGCGATTCCGAAGATCCTCGAGGAGAAGGTCGCGGCCGGCAAGCTGGGCCGCAAGACCGGCGAGGGCTTCTACAAGTGGGAAGGGGACAAGAAGCAATGATGGCCATCGCATCCCTGGCCCTGGCGGGCGTGCTCGCCGGTGGGCCGGACATCACCTGGGAAGCGCCCGAGCGCTACGTCCAGGGCGGCTCGTACACCGTGCGGCTCGAGATCACCGCGCCCGAGGGCGGCGCCACGCTCGTGGGCTGGCTGCTCACGCCCGCGGCCTTCACCGTGAACGGTCAGCCGCTCGCCGATCGCGAGGACCGCGGGACGCTGCAGATGCCGCAGGGCTCCGTCCTGTCGCTCGATGTCGAGCTCGGCACGCTGATCGAGGTGGGCGAGAGCTTCGAGCTCGCCTACGCGAAGGAGTACCTGCGCAACGAGCCGATGACCGTCTCGCTGCTGCGCACGGCTCCCAAGGGCATCGACTACATGACGATCCCCGTCGACGACCTCTCCAAGTACAACGTTCTCATGGAGACCAACCGCGGCGACATGCTGCTCGGTTTCTGGCCGGACGTGGCGCCCAACCACGTGCGCAACTTCCTCGACCTCTCCGCCAGCGGCTTCTACGACGGGACGCTGTTCCACCGCGTGGGCACGAACTTCATGATCCAGGGCGGGGACCCGAACACGCGCGACGGGCACCCCTCGACCTGGGGCAGCGGCGGCGGGCCGCGGCGCGTGAAGCTCGAGAAGAGCGACAGGAAGCACGTCAAGGGCGTGCTGTCCGCGGCGCGCACGATGGACCCGAACTCGCACTCGAGCCAGTTCTTCGTCATGCACGGCACCAACCCCGGACTCGACAACGCCTACAGCGCCTTCGGCAAGCTGATCAGCGGGTTCGACACGCTGGACCTGATCGCCACGTGCGAAGCCGGCGTGCGCTCGCAGGACACGACCTACCGACCCAAGAACCCGCAGAGAATCGAGAAGACGATCGTCGTCTTCGCCGAGGAGTAGCCGACCGATGAGCAACGACTTCCAAGACGTGACGGCCGTGCTGGACACGAGCGCCGGCCAGATGACCCTCGAGTTCTTCCCCGACAAGGCGCCCGGCCACGTGAAGAACTTCGTCGAGCTCGCCGAGAAGGGCTTCTACGACGACACGGTGTTCCACCGCGTGATCTCGGGCTTCATGATCCAGGGCGGCTGCCCGAAGGGCACCGGCACCGGCGGTCCGGGCTACTCCATCGACGCGGAGTTCAACGACGTCCACCACGAGCGCGGCATCGTGAGCATGGCGCGCTCGGCGCAGCCCAACTCGGCCGGCTCGCAGTTCTTCATCTGCCACGGCGACGCCGCGTTCCTCGACGGCCAGTACACGGCCTTCGGACGCCTGAAGGACGGCGACGACACGCTGGATGCCATCGCCTCGGCGCCGGTCTCGTCCGGCCCCGGGGGCGAGCGCTCCAAGCCGGTCGAGCCCGTCAAGGTCTCGAAGGTCACGATCGTCCGTCCCTAGTTTCACCATGACCTACGAGAACATCCTGGTCGACGTCGCGGAGCGCGTCGCCACGGTGACGGTGAACCGTCCCAAGGTCATGAACGCGCTCAACGACGCGACGCTGCGCGAGCTCGCGCACGCGTTCGACGAGCTGAAGACGAACGACGACGTCGGCGTCGTGATCGTGACCGGCAGCGGCGAGAAGGCCTTCGTGGCCGGCGCCGACATCAACGAGCTGGCGCAGATGAAGCCGCTGCAGGCGAAGGACCTCGCGTACTTCGGCCAGCAGGTCTTCGCGCGCCTCGAGAAGCTCGGCAAGCCCTCGATCGCGATGGTGAACGGCTTCGCGCTGGGCGGCGGCTGCGAGCTCGCGCTCGCGTGCACGCTGCGCACGGCGTCGAAGAAGGCGCGCTTCGGACTCCCGGAGACCAGCCTCGGCATCATCCCGGGCTACGGCGGCACGCAGCGCCTGATGCGCATCGCCGGTCCGGGTGTCGCGCGCGAGTGGGTGCTGACCGGCGACATGTACGGCGCCGACGAGGTGCACCGCATCGGCGTCGTGAACCGCCTGTTCGAGCCGGAGGAGCTCGTCGAGGGCACGCACGCCCTCGCCAAGACGATCCTCTCGCGCGGACCCGTCGCCGTGCGCCTCGGCATGGAGGCGATCAACCGCGGCATGAACATGAGCCAGCAGGAGGGCGAGATCATCGAGTGCGACGCCTTCGGCCTGGCCGCCGCGACCGAGGACATGCGCGAGGGCATGCAGGCCTTCCTCGAGAAGCGCCGCCCGAACTTCACGGGCAAGTAGGCCTGTCCGCCCTCCCTCCCAGCAACACGAGAGACTCCATGACCCACGAAATCGCGATCGTCGGTGGCGCCCGCACGGCCATGTGCGAGTACAGCGGCACGCCCGGCTACGGCAAGTTCAAGGACGTCAGCGCGATCGACCTCGCGGCGCACGCCTCCAAGGCGGCGCTCGCGCGCGCGAAGGTCGATCCCGAGAGCGTCGACCACGTCGTCGTCGGCAACGCGCTGCAGACCTCCTCGGACGCGATCTACGGCGCGCGCCACGTCGGCCTGAAGGCCGGAGTCGCCCAGGAGTCGCCCGCGCTGACCGTCAACCGCCTGTGCGGTTCGGGGATCCAGTCCGTGATCAGCGGCGCTCACGAGATCTTGCTGGGCGAGGCCACGACGTGCCTCGTCGGCGGCATGGAGAACATGAGCCAGGCGCCCTTCGTCCTCGACGGCGCGCGCCAGGGCTTCCGCTTCGGCACCGAGCCCAAACTCAAGGACATGCTCTTCGCGTCGCTCTCCGACCCGTACTGCGGCCTGTTCATGGCGCAGACGGCCGAGAAGGTCGCGCAGCGCTGCGACATCTCGCGCGCCGCGCAGGACGAGTTCGCGCTGCGCAGCCACACGCTGGGCGCCGCGGCGGTCCAGGAAGGTCGCTTCGCGGAGGAGATCGAGCCCTACGTCATCGAGACGCGCAAGGGCGAGATCCGCATCGACACCGACGACCACATCAAGCCGGACACGAGCCTCGAGGCGCTCTCCAAACTGCGCCCCGCGTTCGGCAAGGACGGCACGGTGACCGCCGGCAACGCCAGCGGCATCGTCGACGGCGCCGCGGCGCTGGTCGTCACGACGAAGGACCGCGCGCAGGCCGACAAGCTCGACGTCATGGCCGTGATCCGCTCGTGGGCCACGGTCGGCGTCGATCCGAGCGTGATGGGCCTCGGGCCCGTCCCCGCGATCACGAAGTGCCTCGAGAAGGCGGGCGTCGCCATCGGCGACGTCGACCGCTTCGAGATCAACGAGGCCTTCTCCGCCCAGTACCTGGGCTGCGAGAAGGAGCTCGGGCTCGACCGGGACAAGTGCAACGTCAACGGCGGCGCGATCTCGCTGGGGCACCCGCTCGGAGCCACGGGGACGCGCCTCTTGCTGACGCTCGTGTACGAGCTGCGGCGGTCCGGGAAGCGCTACGGCGTCGCCTCGGCGTGCATCGGCGGCGGTCAGGGCATCGCCATGTTGATCGAGAACCCGAACGCCTGAGAGGCGCGCCGTGAACAGCCTGATCCAGAGCCGTGGAGGACGCCGCGTGGTGGCCCTCTCACCCGGCAAGCGCGTCCTCTTCCTCACCAAGGACCTCGAGAAGATCCGCGCTCAGCTGCGCGGCGAACTCGAGCTGCGGATGTCCGACGTCGACCCGGCCGACCTGCTGGACGACATCAACACCGACGTGATGACGCCGGCCTGGGTCTGCTTCCGGCACCGGCCCGAGGACCTCGCGCTGGACGCCTACGCGGGCCTCGTCGACGAGGACGGCCAGCGCGTCTTCGAGACGCGCGCGCTGCTCGACGGCAACTTCGAGGTCATCGTCTCCGGCCAGCGCAAGGGCACGGGCTCGAGCCGCGAGACGGCGCCGCAGGCGGAGAAGTGGTGCGGCGTCGAGCTGGTCGTGGCGTCGTCCTTCGCGCCGATCCACGAGCGCAACAACGTCAACCTCGGCCAGCTGATGTGCAACCACGCGCTGTTCGCGCGGCTGCAGGACGGCGAGGAGGTCCCGCTGGAGGAGTTCACGTCGCGCTACGACCCGGTGACGCGCGCGGTGCTCGAGGCGGGCGGCCTGTTCCCCTTCGTCGCCGCCTACCAGCGCGGTGACGTGTCGGTCCCCGACCCCGGCACGGCGCCGCGGCCGATGAACATGACCGAGAAGATCCTGGCGCAGAAGCTGATCGGCGCGGGCGAGCACGTGCAACCCGGTGATCTGTGCCTGGTGAAGGTCGACGGCGGCTACAGCCACGAGTTCACGACGGCTCAGGTGCACTACTTCCTGCAGCGCGAGTACGGCGACGACTACCAGATCCCGGACTCGACCAAGTTCGCGGTCTTCGAGGACCACCTGCTCTACGCGACGGGCGTCAAGAAGATGATGCCCTTCCAGGATCAGATCGAGACGCTGCGCCGGCTGCAGAACGAGTTCCAGGCCCACACGGGCGTGCGCGACTACTCCGCACGCGACGGGGTCTCGCCCGGTATCTGCCACCAGGTCGCGCGCGAGCAGTTCGTCGACCCCGGCGACTTCATCCAGGCCACCGACTCGCACACGTGCATGGGCGGTGGCAACAACGCGCTGACCTGGGGCGTCGGCGCCACCGAGTACGCCGGGCTGATCTACTCGGGCTTCACGTTCGTCCAGGTCCCCGAGGCGATTCGCTTCGAGCTGCGGGGCGAGCTCGACCCGGGCTGCACCGCCAAGGACGTGATGCTGCACATCCTCGAGACCTTCGCGGTCCGCGAGGACACCCTGAACCGCGTCATGGAGTTCGGCGGGCCCGGCCTCGCGTCGCTCTCGATGGACGAGCGCGCCACGCTCTGCAACATGGCCACCGAGTGCTCCGCGCGCTCCGGCATCTGCGAGGCGGACGCCCAGACCCTCGAGTGGCTCGTCGAGCGCCGCCCGGGCAAGAACCGCATGTCGCTCGAGGCACTCACCGTCGCTCCCGACGAGGGTGCGCAGTACGCGGGCGGCGTCCACGCCATCGACCTCGGCGCCATCGTGCCGATGGTCGCGCGGCCCGGAGATCCGACCTTCGGCGCGCGCGTCGCGGAGCTCGAGCCGACGCGCATCGACATCGCCTACGCCGGCTCGTGCACGGCCGGCAAGGAGCACGACCTCGACTACTACGCCCTCGTGCTGGGCGAAGCCGTGGAGGCCGGTCGCCGCGTGGCGCCCGGCGTGCGCATGGTCCTGCAGTACGGCAGCGGCGCCGTGCGCGACTACGCCGTGTACAAGGGCTACCTCGACATCTTCGAGAAGGCCGGCGTGGAGGTGATCGACCCCGGATGCGGCGCGTGCATCGGCTGCGGCCCCGGCGTCTCCGACGAACCCGACCAGGTCACCGTCAGCGCCATCAACCGCAACTTCGCCGGCCGCAGCGGTCCCGGCCGTCTCTATCTCGCTTCCCCTCTCACCGTGGCCGCCAGCGCGATCGAAGGCCACATCGTCAGCTACCACCCCGGCATGTTTCGCGAGCCGGTGGGGGCCTGACACCCCGTTCCGAACACACGCGTTCGCACGAGCGTTCGCCAGCAGGCCCCAGGGCCGCCGGAGGTAGTCATGAAGGATTACGACATCGCAGTCATCGGTGGAGACGGAATCGGCCCCGAGGTCACGGCCGAGGCCATGAAGGTCCTCGACGCCGCGTCCGAGGCCTTCGGCTTCTCCACGCGCCGCACCGAGTACCCGTTCGGGACGGAGCACTACCTCGCCACGAAGGAGATCTTCCCCGACGACGCCTTCGAGGAGGTGCGGCAGCGCGACGCCATCTAC
>CAYGPA010000086.1:0-13548 GCA_964351535.1 uncultured Planctomycetaceae bacterium | reverse complement strand
CGACCCGCGCGCCTACGGCTGCATCATGCTGCCCCTCTCCGAGGCCGCGACGCTCGCGGGCTCCCAGCTCGGCCTGCGCGAGACGCGCATCCGCAAGCTGCGCGAGAAGGAGGAACTCGACCGCCCGACGAAGGCCGCCATGATCGAGCTCTCGCACGTGATCTGCGGCTCCATCGACGCGGCGCTCCGCGAACTCCACGAAGCACCTCCGACCGTGCTCTCCGCCGGCTGCCAGGGTGTGCGCGAGGGGCAGCGGCCGGGTATCGAGCTCTCCGCGGGCCGCCACCTCGTCGCGGCGAAGGTGTGCGCGCGCATCGGCGCCTTCGACGCGTTCGAACTGCTCGTGCAGCTCCCGGCGGAGCTGTTCGACGCGATCGAAGCGGGCGAGGGACCGCCGCGCATCGCGGCCTGAGCCTCCGCTCCACCAGGGCGTGACCGCCCGGTTCTCCAGGGCGTGACCGCCTGGCTCTCTAGGGCGTGACCGCCCGGGGCTCCTCGAGGTACGCGCGGTACAGCGCGTCGTCCGCGTGGACGAGCTCGCGGGCGCGCAGGAGCAGTTCGACGTCGTCGGCGTCGAAGGCGGCGGAGAGCGACGGATCGCCGGACTGGCGCAGCCCGGCCAGGTCCCCCATGCCCCGCAGGCGCAGGTCCTCTTCCGCCAGGTCGAAGCCGTCGTTCGTGCTCTCGAGCAGGCGGAAGCGCTCCGCGCCGCTCGCCTTGCCGATCATCAGGAACCAGGCGTCCGCCGTCCCGCGACCGACGCGGCCGCGCAGCTGGTGGAGCTGGGCGAGGCCGAGACGCTCGGCGTCCTCGACGACCATCACGGTCGCCTCCGGAACGTCGACGCCGACCTCGACGAGCGTCGTGGCGACCAGCAGGCGGCTCGTCCCGGCGCGGAAGCGGTCGAGTCGGCGCGCGCGCAGCTCGGAGTCCATGCGCCCGTGCACGAGCTCGGCGCCGAAGGCGTCCAGGCGCGCGCGGCAGGCGCGCTCGAAGCGCTCCTCGGCCCCCACGGCCCCGGCGTCGTCGCCCTCGATCCGCGCGCAGACCCAGAACACGCGCTCGCCCGCCTCGAGGCGCTCGGCGAGGAACGCGCGCAGACGGCGCAGCCGCGCTCCGCGGATCCAGTGCGTCGCGATCGTTCCGCGCCCCGGCGGTTTCTCGCGCAGCACGCTGACCTCGAGGTCGCCGTACACCGAGAGCGCCAGCGTGCGCGGAATCGGAGTCGCGGACAGGTACAGGGCGTGGACCGCCGCGCCCTTCTCGAGCAAGCGGCGGCGCTGGTCGACGCCGAAGCGATGCTGCTCGTCGACCACGGCGAGCGTCAGGCGCCGGTACGTCGCGTCCCCGCCCAGCAGCGCGTGCGTGCCGAACACGAGGTCGAGCTCGCCGCTCGCGAGCCGCGCGACGAGCGCGCGACGCGCCGGGGCGCGCAGCGAGCCCGTCAGGAGCTCGGAGGAGAGTCCGGCGGCCGCGAGCAGGCCGCGCAGCCCGTGGTAGTGCTGCTCGGCGAGGATCTCGGTCGGCGCCAGGAACGCCGCCTGCCCGCCCGCGCGCGCGACCGCGAGGCACGCGAGCACCGCCACGGCGGTCTTGCCCGAGCCCACGTCGCCCTGCAGCAGCCGGCGCATCGGAACGTCGCGGCCGAGGTCCGCGAGCACCTCGTCGAGCGCCGCGCGCTGGGCGCCCGTCGCCTCGAACGGCAGGCGCGCGAGCAGCTCCTGCGGATCGCGCGCCGCCGCGGGCACGGCCTGGGCACCGCCTCCGCGCAGGCCTTCGCGCCGCGCGCGCAGCCGCGCCTGCATCGCGAGCACGGGCTCGAGCGCGACGCGACGCCGCGCGCGCTCGAACGCGCCGCGGTCCCGCGGAACGTGTAGCCCGCGCACGGCCGCGGCCAGGTCCGGCAGGTCGAGCGCGGCGAGGTTCGCGGGCGAAAGGCGCTCGCGCAGCTCGGCGGTCAGGTCGGCCGCGGCCTCCTCCAGCGCCGCGCGGCAGAGATCGCGCAGGAACGTCTGCGAGAGTCCGTCGGTCGAGGGGTACACGGGCTCGGGAACCCCCTCGAGGAGCGGCCGCGTCGGCGTCGACAGACGCAGCAACTGCAGGTGCGGCCCGTCGACGACCCGGCCGCGCACCTCGATCGCGTCCCCGGCCGCGAAGCGCTCGCGCAGCCACGGCTGGTTGTAGACGAGCACGTCGACCTCGCCGGTGCCGTCCGCGACGCGCACGCGAAGCGTCGAGCGCTTGCCGAAGCGCGAGAAGCGCGTGCGCCGCACCTCGGCGCGCACGAGCACCTCCGTCCCCAGGTGACGCGCGAGGTCCGCGAGCGGCGTGTGCTCGACCTCGTCCTCGAGCCGGCGCGGCACGAGCAGCAACAGGTCGCGGACGCGCTGCAGACCCAGGCGCGCGAGGCGCTCGGAGCGCGCGGGCCCGACACCGGCCAGGACCGTCAGCGGGGCGTCGAGGGCCGCGGAGTTCACCGCAGCCCGAGGAGGCGGTCGAGCGCCGCTTCCGCCGGCCGGCCGCGCGGAGAGAAGAGCCCGGCGGCTCCGAGGGGCGCGGCGGAATCGACGGGCCAGCTCCACAGGAAGAACCCGGCGAGCTCGGGGCGCCGCTCGCGCGCCTCGACGAGCGACCGGGTCCAGAGCGCGAGCATGCGCGCCTGCTCGTCGGGGTCGAGCGGCCCCTGCGCGGACGACGGATCCTGCCAGGCCCAGCGCGTCGCCGGGAAGCCGACCTCCGTCGCGAGCAGGGGCTTGCCGACACTCTCCGCGAGCTCGGCCAGGTCGGTCAGGTTCTTGCGCATCATCGCGACCATGCGCACGTCCGTCTGACGCACCCACGGCTCCGACGCGTCGCGCACCGGGTGGAAGGCCTGCACGCCCACGTAGTCGAGCTGCGGCCAGAAGTCGATCGAGTAGGCCTGATTCAGCCAGCGCGCGCCGTAGGTCAGCGCGCCGGAGAAGGCTCCGCGGGCCCTCGCGATCAGCGCTTCCCAGCGTGCGAGCTTCCACGCGAGCAGCGCGAGGTCGGCGCCGTCGCCCTCGCGCGGCCGCGTCGCGGTGGGCAGCGGCACGCCCGAGCCGAGGCAGAGGATCTCGGCGCCGGCGAGCTCGGCCAGCAGGCCGACGTGCACCACCTGGCGCTCGTACTCGTCGAAGAACGGCGCCCAGTCGGCGTCGGCCATGCCGCGGTAGGCCGCGAAGTTGCTCGAGCGCTCCTGCACGAGGTGCAGCTTGATCATCCCGCCGAGGCCCAGGCTGCGTCCGTCCGCGATCGTCATCGCGAGCGCCGTGTCGCTGGACGAGCGCGCGGGCGGCGCGACGCCCGCGCGCTCGGGGAGACCGGGCTCGACGTAGGCGAAGAGGTCCAGCGAGAAGGCGTCGGCTCCGAGCGCGCTCGCGGCCGACAGGCTCGCGCGGGCCGCGCGGGAACCGTAGCCGTGCGTCGGCCCGTCGCCCGCCACGAGCGCGACGCCCGCGCGCCACGCGCGACCCGTCGCCGCCGCGTGGTGCTCCGCGCGCCGGGCGCGCACGGTCTCGCGCTCGCGCTCGAAATTCGCGGCCAGGGCGGCCTCGAAGCCCTCCTTCAGCTTGGGGTTCCACGAGAACTCGCGCGTCCCCCTCCACATCGAGCGCAGCGCCCCGGGCCCCTTCGAGAGCCGCAGGTAGCGCAGGAGCATCGCGCGCAAGGGCTGCAGGACGTGCGGCGAGATGCGCGAGCTGGAATCCGTCAGCTCGCCGAAGGTCGGGACCAGATCCCCGTCGCTCAGGTAGGCCACCCACTCCTCGAGCGAGCGCCCCCACCAGAAGCCGCTGGCCTCGACGGCGAGCGCCTCCAGCATCCACGGCTCCGCGGGGTCCCCGGCCAGCTCGCGCGCCCAGGCCGCAGCGGCCCCGACGCGGGCGTCCGCGCGCCCCCCGAAGACCCGCGGCGCGAGCAACACGTCGACGGAGTTGCGCGCGGGATCGATGCGGAACGGCGCGGCGCGGCCCGTCTCGAGCGCGAAGTCCTCGGGCTGGGCGTGCACGCGCAGGATCAGCTCGCGCGGCTCGAAGTCCTCGGGCCGGCCCAGGGAGGCCTCGATCCGCTCCAGCACCGCCGGGAGCGAGGCGAAGTAGTGCCTGCGCCAGTCGGCGAGATCGAAGTCCGCCGGGAGCTCGAGCTGGAAGGGCGCGAGGGTCGTGGTGCGCACCTCCGCGCGCGCCTCGCGGCGAGCTCGCCCGACGTCGCGCTCGCTGCCGACGCGCGGTTCGCCGCGCACGGTGAGGTCGATCTCGAGCTCCGGTCGTCCCGCGCGCAGGCAGCGCAGGAGCGGGCGCCACGCGGGCGTGAGGTCCTCGATCGAGCGCTCCAGCAGCAGCAGATCGTTCCCGTACCAGACAGAGAGCGGCAGGCCGGGGCGCTCGGGGTCCTCGAAGGTCGCGGTCAGCATGTCGCCGCGCTTCGGGAAGACGTGCTCGCCGACGAGGAAGCCCTCCTCGTTGCGCTGGACGCCCAGGATCTCGAGCAGCTCGTCCGCACCCGGCGTCCGCGCATCGCCGATCCAGACGCGAGCCGCACCCGGATCGGCCGGCTCTGCCGGTCGACGCACGACGACCTCGAGGTCCGTGCGAGCCTCGATGTTGCTCGCCAGTCGCTGGAGCCGCTCCTCCGCCACCCGGCGCGCGTCGTCGGTTCCGTGCGGCGGCAGGTTCACCTCGACCCGACCGGAGAGGAGCAGTCCGCGGTACAGGTCGAAGGCATCCTGTGCCGGCGTCGAACGCGAGCACCCGGAGATCGCCGCGGCGACGGCGACCAGGACGGGAGCGACGCGCCGGAGAAGGCGGCCGGGACGAGGCGGACCGAGGTTCATCTACGCGCGCTGCCGGGCGACCAGCTTCGCGTACTTGAGGAAGACGTAGTAGGTGGCCAGCACCGCCAGCACGAAGCCGCGCCAGCCGTCGAGGAAGCCGCGCTTCCACACGTAGAACACGAAGAAGCGCGCCGTGGGCCGCACGATCAGGTCCAGGAGGCTCGCGCGGCGGCCGCGCGCCGCCATGCCGTCGGCCATGATGGTCGTGTAGCTCGCGATCGTCGCCAGGTGGTCGTCGATGCTGCGGTAGGGTTCGTGCAGGAGCTCGTTCTTCAGGCGCCCGGGCGCCGAGTCGAGCTGCACGTGGTCGTGCGGGTCGTTGCCGCCCCAGTGGCCGCGGCGGCGATCGAAGAGCCGCAGCGACAGGTCGGGGTACCACGTCCCGTGCCGGATCCAGCGGCCGAGGTAGCGCGAGCAGCGCGGCATCTCCCAGCCCGAGTGGCCGAAGAACCCGGCGTCGCGCAAAGCGCAGATCTCGTCGCGCAAACCGTCGGAGACGCGCTCGTCCGCGTCGACGCAGAGCACCCAGTCGTGCTTCGCCGCGCGGACGGCGAACTCCTTCTGCGCGACGTGCCCGGGCCAGTCGCGCTCGATCACGCGCGCGTCGTGCTCGGCCGCGAGCTCGCGGGTGCGGTCGGTCGAGTGCGAGTCGACCACGAGGATCTCGTCGCAAAAGGACAGGGACTCGAGGCACGGGCCGATGCGGTCGGCCTCCTGGAACGCGACGATGCACGCGCTGATGCGCGCCCGGCCGGTCGACTCGCGACGCGCGGGCTCCGCGCGCGGAGCCGCGGGCGATGCGGCCCGGGTCGCCGTACCGCCGTGGTCGGCTCCGTTGCTGGTCCCTGCGTTCATCGCGAGCTGCCCGTCTGTACTACCTGCCGCTCCCGCCCGCCACCTCCGCCGCGGGATTCCCGGTGCGAAGAACGCGCGCGTAGAGCTCCTCGTAGGCGGCGACCATGCGCTCGGGTCGGAAGTGCGCGTCGATGCGCGCCGGGCCCGCGGACCCGAGGCGCGCGCGCAGGTCCGCGTCGGCGAGCAAGCGTTCGAGCGCGTCCGCGAGCGCCCCGGCGTCGTCGGGCGGGACCAGCAGACCCGTGACTCCGTCGACGACCGCCTCGCCGAGCCCCCCCACGCCCGAGGCGACCAGGGCGCAGCCGTGCCCCATGGCCTCGAGCGCCGCGATCCCGAGCCCCTCGCGACGCGAGGGCATGGCGAACACGTCGGCGGCCGCGAGGAGGTCGGGCACGTCGTCGCGCGCGCCGAGCAGGAGGGCGTCGGGGTCGAGCTGGTGCTCGCGCGCCAGGCGCTCGAGAGCATCGCGCTCGGGCCCCTCTCCCGCGATGCGCAGCTGCGCGCCGGTCTCGGCGCGCAGGCGTGCGTACGCGGTGAGCAGCAGGTCGAAGCCCTTGCGCGCGTGCAGCGCTCCGACCGCCAGGATGAGCGGCGTGGACTCCGACAGGCGCAGCTCGCCGCGCACCTCGGCGCGCGTGCGCCGGGCGACCAGGCGCGCGGGGTCCACGGTGCTCCAGACGAGCTCGACCTTGTCCTCGGGGACGCCGCCCGCGTGCAGGCAGCGCTCGACCGCCGGCGCGATCGCAGCGACCCGCGCGAGCAGCGATCCGTAGAGCCAGCGGTTGCGCGCGTTGCGCTTCACCTCGCGGTCCATGCGTCGCGTCGAGACGGCGGGGATCCCGGCGCGCCGCGCGGCGAGGGCGCCGAGCCACGTGGCGCGGCCCGTGTGCCCGTGCACGAGGTCGACGCCGCTCGCGCGCAGCGCGCGGGCGATGCGCAACACGGCCGGGAGATCGAAGTCGTTGCGCATCGGCACCTCGACCACCTCGAAACCGCGCTCGCGGCCGCGCGCCGCGCCGCGGCTGCCGGGCGGGGCGACGAGGACGCAGCGGTGGCCGCGCTCGCGCAGGCCTTCCATCAGCAGGAACACCTGGACCTCGCCGCCGGAGAAGCCCGTCTCCGCGTCGACGTGCGCGACGCTCACGGCCGCCGCGTTCGGCTCGCGGCCGGTCACGGCGACTCCACGAGCCCGGCGCCGCGCAGGTACTCGGCGAAGAGCTCGGCCTTGATGCGCGACCCCGCGGCGTTCGTGTGGCGGCCGTCGAACCAGAGCTCGGGGTCGACGGGCATGCGCGGCTCGAAGTCGAAGAAGGCTGCGCCCTCCTCCTGCGCCACGCGCCGCAGCACCGCGTTGTGCTCGGCCACGGCGCCGGCGTGGAACGCGTGCTCGGCGTCCTTCGCGGGACAGCGGGCCCACGACGTGAACACGACCTGCGCGCCGCCGTGGCGCGCGACGGCGGCGATCAGGGCGAGATTGCGCGCGAAGAACTCGGGCGGGTTGTCCCGGAGCACCTCCGCCAGCTCGGGCTCGCCGGCTCCCGCGACGCGCACCCGGTCCCCGAGCGAGTTGCGCAGCGAGAACCCGGCCTGCACCCCGACGTAGCGCACGAAGCGCAGGTGGTCCCACCAGCGCAGGTCGTCGGACCACGCGCGCCGATAGCCCGTGTTGTCCCGCCGGTAGCTCGCGGGCGGCACGAGGCGCGCGTACACGTCGTTCGTCGCGTGGTGCACGATCACGATGTCGGGCTCGAGCTCGAGGACGCGCAGCTCGAGGTGGATCAGCGACTCCCAGCTCGTGAACCCCGGGACGCCCGCGTTCACGACCAGGTAGCGCTCTCCGGCCCCCGGCCCGCTGCCGGCGGCCTCGTTCAGGATCGCCTGCAGGCGCGCCGGGAAGGTCTCGGCGTCCTCGCGCACGCCGGTGTCGTAGGTCGTCGAGCCCCCCAGGATCGCGATCCGCACCTGCCCCGGCGGCTTGGCGCGCGGAAACTCCGCCCCGCGGAAGCCCAGGGAGTTGTGCCGCGTCCCGTCGCGCGCGAAGGCCGGGTTCAGCGCGTAGCTCATGTAAGGATGCGGACGGTAGCGCAGCGCCTCCTCCGGCAGGTCCGCCATCAGGCCCCACTTGCCCACGCGCGTCGGAGCCGCGAAGCCGAAGAGATAGACGCGCCAGCCGATCTCGAGCACCGCGAACGCGACGAGCAGGGAGAGCAGGAAGACCTTGAGTCGACGCATCGCGCAGCGCGGGCCCTTCGTGAGTGCGCAGCAGAATCGCCGCGGTGGCGAGGCATTCGATGCGATGGCGCCTCGCCGCGCAACCTCCGGGACCGGCCGAGCCCGCCGGGGCGGCGTCCCGCGCGTGGAGCCGGTCCGCGCCGCGCCGGGCGGGCCGCCGCCTCCGCGGCGCGAACCCTGCGGGACCTGCAGCACGAGCTTGCTATTCTCGCCGCCCGCGGCTCCTCTCGATCGGCGCCGCGCCCCCTTGTCGGACATCCATCCTGAGTCGCGCGCCCGAACCGAGGTGGGGGCCGAGGTCCTCAAGCGCGGCAGCGCGCGCACGGTCGGCGTCGAGACGGCCCCCGACGGCACGCGCGTCGTGGTCAAGTCCTTCCGCAGCGCGAACCCGCTCCTGCGGTTGCGCGACCGCCAGCGGGCGCGCCACGAGTTCGACGTGCTCTCCCGGCTGCACGCGCGGGGCGTGCGCGTACCGCGCGCCGTCGCGCTGCGGCGGCGCGGGAGCGAGGTCGTCATGGAGTGGGTTCCCGACACCGTGACGCTGTACGAGGCCATGGCCGGCGCGGTGCCGTGGCCCGTGGCTCCGGGTCGACTCGCGGCGCCGCTCGGTCGGCTGCTCGCCGGACTGCACGCGGCGGGCGTCGACCACTCGGACCTGCATGCGAACAACGTGCTGCTCGACGAGCACGGCGAGGCCTGGCTGATCGACTTCCACGCCGCGCGCCTGCGCGAAGCGCTCGGCCCCCGCGAGCTGCTGCGCGACCTCGCGATCGCCTGCGCGGCGGGCCGACAGTGGTTCGGGAGACGCTTCCGCGCGCGCTTCCTGGTCGCCTGGTGGCGCGCGCTGCCGTCCGCGCTGCGCACGCGCCTGCCGTCGCTCGCCGCGATCGCCCGCGAGGTCGAGGTCCGGGGTCGCCTGGAGCGGCGCGACGTCGGCCGCGAGCGCGCCCGCCGCTGGGTGCGACCGAGCGGAGCCTGCCGCGTGCTCACGACCGACCGCGGCCGCGCGTTCGAGAACGCGCGCTTCCCGGCGGAGCTCCTGGCCGCCGCGCGCGCCGCCGCCGCCGCGGCCGCCGACGGAGAAACTCTGCCCCTCGCTCCCGAGCTGGCGCGGGCCTGCGACGCCTCGCACGCGCGGATCCGCGTCGGCGGAGCGAGCGAGCTGCGCGACCGCTGGCTGGCGGCGGCCCGGTTGACCGAGCAATTGGTCCCGTGCCTGACGCCGCTGTTCCTGACCCTCTCCGCCGACGCGCGCTCCGCGCGCTGCGCCTGGGCCCTCCCCGCGGGCGCTCGACCGTTCCGCGAGGCCATGGCGGCTACCGACGCTCCGGACCGCCGGCGGCTCGCCGCAGCCCTCGGCGCACTCGCCGGCGACCTGCACGACCGCGCCCTCGGCCTGCAACCCGCGACCGACTCCCTGGCGGAGCTCGCGTGGATCGACACCGCGGGACGCGCCGCGCTGGAGCCCCCCACGCACCTCGTCGACCTCGCCGCCGACGCCCTCCCCGCCCACGCACCCGAGGCCCTCGGCTTCACGGACGCGGAGCACGAGGAGTTCACCGAGGCCTTCCTCAGCGCCCAGCGCGGCGGGAGCGGCGACGCCGAGAGCCTGCGAGCCGCGCTCGGAGCGCCGAGCTGACGCCGACCACGCGCGGAGTCGGCCCCGCCGTGGATCTCTGCCCGAATCGAGAGGGCGCTCCGAAAGGCGCGGCCGAGGGCGACGCGGCCGGGGGTCGCCGCCGCGGGCCGGTTCGACCGCTCGCTCGATTCCGGCAGAGATCCGAAGGTCGAGCTCTCGAGGCCGCCGAGATCCCGGGGCGCCCCGGAGAGCGTCCGTCCGCGGCGTTCCCCGCCGCCGCGTGGACCCGGCCGCTCCGCGGCGTAGACTCGCGTTCTCCATGCGCTGGATCCCCGCCGCACTCCTGCTCCTCACGGGCCTCGGGCCCCTCACCGGCTGCGGCGGCTCGCTGCGTCTCTACTCCGGGGAGCCGCGCCCGCTGCTCTCGATCGCGCGCCTGTGCGGGTCGGTCGAGCGCGCCGAGGAGGGCGGCGCGGTCGTCGAGACGACCGCCGAGGTCCTCGCGGTCCAGGGCGTGAGCACCGTCGGCTTCGAGACGGTCGAGGTCGAGCCGGGGCCCGTCGCGCTGCGCGTCGCCGCGCACGAGACCTACGACGGCGTCGTCACGTGGCGGATCGAGGACGAGCTCGAGTTCGTCGCGGTCGCGGGGGGCGACTACTCGGTCCGCGCCCTGCCGTCGCAGCACGCGCGCCCGGTCGCGTTCGGCGTCTGGGACGTGCGCTTCGGCCGCTGCGTCGCCACCACCGAGCCGCAGCTCGCGGACGTGCGCCGGCCGGAGCTCGGGCTCGACGCCGAGTGGACGCTGGCCGACTGGTTCGCCGGGACGGACACGACGAGCTTCACCTACCTGCCGCGCGGCCAGGAGCTCGACGGCTGGACGCGCGCGGTCGAGGCCCAGTTCCGCGAGCTGCAGAACCGCCCCGTGCGCGAGAGCGAGCTGGCCGCGCGACTGCACGACATGGTCACCGGCCGCTGCGCGGATCCCGAGATCCGGTTCGTCGCGCGGGGCCCCGACGAGGTGGGCGCGGCCTGGACGGGCGACTCCCCTGCCACGGGCGCCCGCGAGTGGGGCGTCGCGCTGCTGCGCCGGGCGGCCGGGGGAGTCGACCTCTTCGCCCACGTCGACACGGAGAACGAGCTCGACGCGGAGCAGGTTCGCGCGTGGCTGCAGCGCTTTCGCGCGGCGCGCGTGGCCCACGAGAGCGGCGCGGAGGAGGAGCGGTGAGCGACGAGGCGCGCGAGCTCGAGCGCATCGAGATCGTCGCGGACCGCACGGCGGGCAGCCGCTGCGACGAAGGCTTCCTGCAGCTGCGTCGACTGGTCCTGCGCAACGTCTACGCGGACGGCACGCACTCGCAGGAGTACCCCTGCGACGTCGTCTCGCGTCGGCGCAGCGACGCCGCGGTCGCGGTCCTCTACACGCTCGATGCGCAGCGCAAGGTCCGCGTGCTGCTGCGGCGCTCGCCGCGCGCCCCGATCTACCTGCGCGGCGCACAGACCTTCGCGCCGCCCGACGCGCGCGAGTACCGCACGATCGACGAAGTCGTCGCCGGACTGATCGAGGCCGACGACGCCGCGCACGCGGATCCCGTGGCGCGCCGCGCGGCGATCGAGGCCCGCGAGGAGGCCGGCCTGCACGTGGACGCGAGCGAGTTCGCGGCGCTCGGCGCCGAGACCTTCGCCAGCCCGGGCATCACCGACGAGAAGCTCTTCTTCGTCGCCGCGTCCGCGCCGCTGGACGAGGCCGGCGGACACGAGGGCGACGGCAGCGTGATGGAGGAGTGCGCGACGCTCTCCTCGCCGACGCTCGGCGAGGCGATCGAGGCCTGTCGCGACGGGCGCATCCCCGACATGAAGACCGAGGTCGCGCTGCTGCGCCTCGCCGATCACCTGGGCTACGTGCCGCAGCTCGACGCGTTCGCCGACGAGCTGCCGCCCGAGCTCCGCGCGCGCTACCGGCGCTGCGGCATGGATGCTCGCGGTCGAGCGGACGGCGCGGCCGAAGCGGGCCAAGCGGGCCAAGCAGACCAAGCAGACCAAGCAGACCAAGCAGACCAAGCAGACCAAGCAGACACGCGCGGAGACCGCGCGTGAGCCGGCCGCGCGTCGCCGTGCTGGGCGCGCGTCGCGTGCGGCAGGGCCTCGGCCCCTTCGTCGCCCGCGACCTGGTTCGCGCGGGCTGCGACGTGCCGGCGTTCCTCTGCAGTCGGCCCGAGAGCCTCGCGTCCGCGGCCGAGGACCTGCACGCCGTGGCGGGCGTCGAGGCGCGCGGCTACGCGGACGTGGAGGAGCTCTTCGCCTCCGAGGAGCTCGAGGGCGCCGCCATCCTCGCTCCGGCCCACGCACACGCGCACCTGCTCGAGGCCGCGCGCCGCGCGCGCGTCGCGACGCTGTGCGAGAAGCCGCTCGTGTGGGGCGGCGCGGACCCCGCGGCCGAGGCTGCGCGCCTCGTGGCGGACTTCGAGCGCGACGGGCTGCTCCTGCTCGAGAACTGCCAGTGGCCCGAGACCCTGCCCGCGTTCGCGCGACTGCATCCGGGCGCGCTGGACGAGCCGGTCGCGCGCTTCGTCATGCGCCTCTCGCCCGTCACCGTCGACGCGCGCGGGCTCGTCGACTCCCTGTCGCACCCCCTGAGCCTCCTGCAGGCACTGGCGCCGGATCCCGAGGCGCGCCTCGCCGCGATCGAGTACGGCCCCCTGGCGGGCCGCGACGGAGCGCTGCAGCTCGACTTCCGCCTGCGCGGCCCGCGCTGCGACGTGGCGGCCCGCGTCGAGCTGGTCCCGGGCGCCGGACCTCCGCGCGAGGCCTCCTACGCCGTGAACGACCGCCGCGCGGAACGCCGGATCGACCCTGTCGACTACTCGATGGCCTTCGTCGACGGCGAGCGCCGCGTGGACGTCCCCGACCCCCTGGGCCTGCGCGTCGCGCGTTTCGCGGCGGCGCTGGATTCGAGCGGAGGCCTCGGGCAGACTTCCCTGGAGGCCCGGAGCGGTCCCGGGGGGCTCTCCGCGGCCCGCGAGATCGTTCAGCGTATGGAGCTTCTGAGCGAGCTCGTCGGGGCCTACACCTCCGAGCACGGCCCGTGAGCGGGCCTCCGCGCCGAGCGGCACGACCCCCAACGAAGCGGCCCGAGACGAAACCGGCATGAGCCACGCGATCCACGATTTCAGCGCCAAGCTGCGCCAGCCCGGGATGCTGCCCAACGTCCAGGCCTACGTGACGTGGCGCCGCGCGGTACGCGCCGCGCGCAAGCAGGGCCAGCCCGAGCCGCCGCCGCCGCAGCAGGCGCCGCTCTCGATCAACCTCGACCTGACGACGGCCTGCAACTACCGCTGCGACCACTGCATCGACTGGGACATCCTCAACACGGCGCACAAGCACGCCGAGGAAGTGCTGCGCGAGTCGATCGGCGTCATGCGCGAGCGCGGGCTGCGCTCGGTCATCATCATCGGGGGCGGCGAGCCGACGCTGTACCCGGGCTTCGTCAAGTTCGTCGCGTACCTGAAGGAGCTCGGCCTGCAGGTCGCGATCGTCTCGAACGGCAGCCGCGGCGACCGGCTGCTGGAGTGCGCGCAGTACCTCGACGAGAAGGACTGGATTCGCCTCTCGCTCGACACCGGCTCGAACGAGCTGTTCGAGGCCATGCACAAGCCCGTGATCCGCGACCTGACGCTCGACAAGATCTGCGAGTGGATGCCGAAGATCAAGGCGGCCAATCCCAAGCCGCGCCTCGGCTTCTCGTACATCATCATCTGGGGCGGCGCGTCGCGCGACGACGTCGCGCTGCACGAGAACATCGACGAGATCGTGATGGGCGCCCAGCGCGCGAAGCGCTACCAGTTCGACTACATCGCCTTCAAGCCGGTGCTCGAGCGCGGCGACGACGGCGCCGAGGTCATGGACCCCGGCAAGGCGCAACAGGAGCTGAAGTCCGTCGTGGCGCGCATCCGCAAGCTCGTCGACGAGGCCAAGCAGCTCGACGACGACACGTTCGACGTCTACGAGAGCACCAACCTGCGCGTGCTCGAGG
>CAYGPA010000085.1:8834-13560 GCA_964351535.1 uncultured Planctomycetaceae bacterium | reverse complement strand
ACCTCGCGCTGCAGATGAAGGGCGCGGGCTACGTCCTGAACGCCATGACGCGCGGGGCCGTTCCGGAGGCCGTCGGGGCCGCGATCGTGTACGGCGTCGTCGTGGCCTACGTCATGAAGAGCGGCGTCCTCGGGGTCGGCTGGACGAACACGTTCCAGGGGATCTTCATGATGGTCCTCGCGTGGGCCTTCGGCCTGTACCTGCCGTACAAGCTCTACGGCGGCGTGGGGCCGATGTTCGAGCGCATCGCGACCGAGCGCCCCGAGCTCCTGAAGCCGCCCGGTCTCATGAAGGACGGCGTGACGCCGTGGTCCTGGAACGAGTACTCGAGCGCGGTCCTGGTCTCGATCGTGGGCTTCTCGTTCTGGCCGCACCTCTTCATGAAGGCCTTCTCCGCGAAGAGCGAGAACACGCTGCGGCGCGCGGTCGTGCTGTATCCGACGTTCCAGGTCTTCCTGGTGCCGATCCTGTTCCTCGGATTCGCGGGCGTGCTGTTCGGGTCGGCTCCGGCGGCGGACGATCAGGTCGTGCCGCACATGCTCATGAACCTCGAGCTGCCGTCGATCGCGGTCGGCCTGTTCTGCGCCGGCGCGCTCGCGGCGTCGATGTCGTCGGGGGACGCGATGGCGCACGCCACGGCGTCGATCCTGGTGCGCGACGGGGCCGTGACCGCCTGCGGCTGGAAGCCCTCGGCGCGCGTGGAGCGCCGCGTCATCCGGATCCTGCTGGTGGTCGTCGTGCTGGCGTCGTACGTCGTGGCGATCCAGTACGAGGGCGCCCTGGTCGCGCTCTTGCTGTTCGCCTACGGCCCGGTGACGCAGTTCGCGCCCGCGGTCGTCGCGACGCTCTTCTGGAAGCGAGCGACCGGGGCCGGCGTCCTGGCGGGGCTGCTGGTCGGGATTCCTCTGAACCTCGTCTACGCCAGGTGGCCCGAGTGGCGACCCGTGGACGTGCACGCCGGCCTCTACGGGTTGGTCCCGAACCTGTTCGCGCTGGTCCTGGTGTCGCTGTTCACGAAGGCTCCGGACGCGAACAGCGAGTTCCTCGAGGTCGCCGCGACGCCGGAGGCGGGCGCGTGAAGCGGCTCCTCGCGATCGGCGTCCTCGCAGCGCTCGGAGCGTGTCGCTTCGAGGGCGCGTCGCTGCGCGAGAAGACGATCTCGGCCGAGAGCATCGCCGAGGTCCTGGTCGGCGACGAGACCCTGCCGGGCTTCCTCGCGCACCGCACGCCGATGCTGCTCGCCGGCGTGCGCCTCCAGGCGCCCGAGCGCATGGCACACTTCGACAGCTTCTCGAGCGCGACGACGATCGATTCGCGCGGCTACTACCTGACGGCCGCGCACGGGATCGACCCGCCGCCGCTGCACCTCTACTGGCCCGGCGCGCACAGCCTGGTCCCGGCGCGCGTCGTGTGGAGCTGCGAGGACCTCGACCTCGCGCTGATCCACGCCGCCGGGGAGCGCGCGGCCTTCGAGTGGCTGCCGGACGAGGAGGTCGTACCGGGCATTCTCGTCGCCTCGGGCGGACATCCCGGCGGCGACTTCCAGGAGGCTGCGGGAGAGCTCCTGCGCTCCAGCTCGCTGCGCCTCCACTGCGAGTCCATGGACGCGCTGCGCATCGTCCACTCGACGCCGCTGCGCATCGGCGACAGCGGCGGCCCGCTGGTCGATCACTTCGGTCGCCTGATCGGCATCGACACGTCCGGCGAGCGCGTCCCGCTCCCCGGCTTCGCCTCGGTCGCGGTCGCCGTGCGTCCCGACATCGCTCGCATTCGCGAGCTGATCGAGCTCGACCAGGCGCTGCAGCCCTGAGCCTCGCGGCTACTTGCGCTTCTGGGGCGTCAGCTTGACGCGACCCCCGGCGTCGCCTTCGACGATCTGGTAGCGCGGACGCCGGATGTCGACGCGCTCGGTGGCGTTGCGGATCCCGATCGTCTCGAGTCGGTCGCGCACGGCTTCCAGGCGCAACTCGGCGACGGTCAGCGCGGCGCGGCGGGTGCGCTTGTCGCGGCGTCGCTCGGCGCCGGGTCGCAGCAGCTCGTAGATCCGGTCCAGAGCCTGTTCGGTGCGTCCGATCTCGCGGTCGAGGCGGCGCAGTTGCTCGGTGTCGCCGCGCGCCCGCTGGCCCTGCCCGACGGCGTAGCGCGCCCGCGTCTGCGCCGCCAGCCGGTCGCGTTCGTGCGAGAGGTCCGTGCGCTTGCGCCGCAGCCGCGCGGCGAGCGCCCGGCAATCCTCCTCGCTCGGGTTGGCGAGCACCTCGGCGCGCGCGAGGTCGCTGGGGCCGAACGCGTGCTCGACGACGACCACGAGCTCCTTGTCGGAGTTCAGGAGCTCCACGAGCCCCGCGAGGTCCTCCGCGTCGGTCGTCGGCAGCGTGGCGGCGCCGGGGGAGAACTCGAGCTCCGCGGCGGGAGTCCTCGCGAGCTCGTCCTCGCCTCCCGTGAGTCCCACGACGTCGGTCAGCGAACCCAGCAGGCGGAACGGCGAGCCCGCCAGGGCGTCGCCGATCACCCGACCGATCGTCCCGGCGGCCGCGCTGGCGAGTGCGCTGCCCTTCAGCTGGCCCTCCGGCAGCTCCAGGTTCACGGTGATGTCGTGCTCGCCGTCGCCGTTGCGCAGCGCGAACAGCACGACGTCGAGGGGCGCGGGCAGCTTCAGGTACTTGGAGATGGGCCCGTCCGGCGCCTCCGAGAGCGACAGGTAGCCGAAGGTCGTGTCGGAGCGCATGCGCATGCCCTCCGCGCCGCGGAAGCGCAGCGTCAGGTCCGTGTCGAGCACGCCGTCGCCGATCTCGACGCCCGCCTGCGAGGCGGCGCCGCTGAAGTTCGGCAGCTCGAGAGCGGACACCGTGAGCTTCGTCCAGCCGACCGGCGCGGGCACGAGCGACAGGCTGCCCGACACGGCGATCTCGTCGAAGGCGGGGCGCAGCTCGGTCTCGAACGTGTCGTCGCCGCCGCCGATCGCGCCGGCCAGCGCGCCGGCGATGCCGCCGAGGAGGGCCGACTCGTCGCGCTCGGGCAGCGGAATCTCCCCGCCGGTGAGGATGGCCTGGAACCGAATCGGCTTCGGCTCGACGAAGGCGCGCGTCGTGAAGCGCTTGACCTCGACGTCGAGGTCCGTGAAGGGCATCACGAGGGGCGGGTCGGCGGTCTCGTCGCGCAGCTCGAAGTCGATGCCCGAGACGAGCAGCTCGTCGAGCCGGAACTCGGGCTGGGTCGCGGGGTCCAGCTCCTCGCCGGCCGCCTCGATCGCCTCGGACGCCGCGACGTCCTCCAGCTCGACGGACTCCGGGGCCTCCGGCTGCTCCGCGGGCGTCTCGCCCTCCGTCGCCGTGCCGCCCTCCGTCGCCGTGCCATCGGGGATCTTGATCACGAGGCCCAGCACGTGCACGCCCTCGGCGGTGCGGCGCACGCGACCGGCCGGGCGAGCGATCTCCAGCGTCTTCACGTGCACGTCGCCGGAGCGGGGGCGCACGGAGGCGACCTCGAGGAAGATCGAGTCGAGGCCGGCGAGCACCTCGCCCCCCGGCGTCGCGCGGAACGCGACGTCGGTGACCTCGGCCTCGACTCCGAAGCCTCCGGCGAGGTTGAAGTCGGTGGGGCCGCGCCGTCGCACGCGCAGCGACGTGTGCAGCTTCGTGCCGAACGTCCCGTCCGGCAGCTCGCTGCCGTCGAGGGCGCTCGCGAGCTCGGGCAGGACCTCGGTCAGGCCTTCCCCGCGGATGCCGGCGACGGCCACGTCCACCGACAGCTCCGGATCGGGCGCCCAGGGCGCCGCCGTGATGTCGACGCGCGCGTCCGCGACGATCGGCGCGGCGGCCGCGGTGATCGCGAACGTGAGCGGCGGCAGGGCCTCGGGATCCTCGTCGAGGATCACGAGGGGGCCCGGCGTGGCGATGCGCGCCGAGAGCTCGAGCGGGAGCGCGCCGGGCTGCGTCTCGTCGGTGAACGCGAAGCGCTCCAGGCCGAGATCGAACTGGCCCAGCGTGACGCTGTTCGCCAGCGCCTGGCCGGGAACGCGGCTCGCGTCTCCCGCGGGGGGCGCCGTAGCGGTCGGAGGAGTCGCGGGCGCGGACTCCTCGACGTCCTCGGAGGCGGCGTCGTCCGCGCCCGGGGGCGGCGGTTCGATGGAGAGGCCGAAGGCCTCGAAGCGCTGCGGGCCCGTTCGGCGCGCCGCGGCGGTCAGGCCCGAGCTCGTGATCCGCGCCAGCTCGAACACGCCGGCGCGCGCGTCGAGGCGCGGAGCGTCGAGCGTCAGCGAGTCCAGCGCGAGGAACGGCTCCGGCGCTTCGGCCTCGCGGTAGTCGAACCCGCTGAGCTCGAAGAACGCGCTGCGCCCACCGGCGTCGACCGCCGCGCTGCGCGCCTCGAGCGCGAGCTTCATGCGCCCGTCGACGAGCGTGGGCGCGAGGCCGGGCGGGAAGTAGCCGATCAGTGCGTCCGCGCGCAGGCCGTTCGCGTCGACGGTGGCCCCGAAGCGCAGGTCGCGAGGATCGAGAGAGGCCTCGCCGGCGACCGTCAGCGCCTCGAGCACGTCCTCGATCGCGAGCTGGGCCTCGATGCGCAGCGGGGTGCCGGTCGCGCCGAGGACGAGGTCGTCGAGCGACGCGCTCGCGCGCAGGGTCGTCGCCGCGGCCGGCTCGACGGCGGCGTCGGCCCAGCCGATCGTCGCCTCGCGCAGGCGCAGGGCCGTGAGCTCGAAGCGCGCGGGCGGACCCTCCGCGGGCGC
>CAYGPA010000085.1:5806-8734 GCA_964351535.1 uncultured Planctomycetaceae bacterium | reverse complement strand
AGCGGCGCGACCTCCAGCGCGAGCGAGGGCTCGAGGAACTCGTCCTGGAGGGTGAGCCGTCCGCCCTCGGACTGGAAGAGGGCGAGGACGAGTCGGCGGGCGGGCGCGTCGTCGGCCGACCCGGACGCGGCGACTCGACCGGATGCGTCGGCCGGCTCGGGTTCTTCCGGCGGCGCCGCGCCGACCGTCGCCGGTCCGGCCCCGGACGCCGCGCTCGCGTTCGGCCGCCCCGCGACGCGCTTCGGCGAGACGGCGGCGGCCAGCGCCGCGCGCTCGCGCTCCTCGGCCGTGAGCGTCCGCAGGCCCAGGACGTGCCAGCGGCCCTCGGCGTCCCGGTCGACGCGCGCGCGCGGGCCCGGCATCGACACGGAGCCGACCCGCGTCTCGCCCTCGGCGAGCACGACGTCCTCCACGACGAGGCCGTCGAGCGCGAGCAGCTCGAGGCCGCGCGGCTCGTCGATCAGCGCGACTTCGCGCAGCGCCGCGGAGAGCACGTGCGAGCCGTCGGCGGCCTCCTCCAGCGCGGCCTCGAGGCGCGCGTGGAACGCGCCGTCCTCGAAGGCGCTCTCGAGGCCGGCGGGCCCGAGGTAGGGCGCGAGGCGGTCCGGAGCGATGCCCGCGACCGCGAGCTCGAACGAGGCCTCGCGGCGCCGGCCGAACGGAACCGCGCTGCCGTCGACGCGCACGGAGCGAGCGATGCCGGGAAGCGCGCTGGAGAGCGCGAGCCGCAGCCGCTGGTCGGGCCTCGCGGGGTCCAGGACGACGTCGGTGATCGAGAGCGCCTCCAGCGCGAATACGAGCTCGGTCACCGGGGCGACGGCGCGGTCGGACAGCTTGAACTCGAAGTCGCGCGCGGTCAGGGCGTCGAGCTGCAGGGCGATCGGCGGGGGCGACGGCGCGTCGTCGCCAGCCCGGGGCGTCCGGGTCGGCTGCGGCTGCACGGTGCGCGGCGCCGGGCTGCCCAGCTCGAGCCCGGCGACGACCAGCGCGCCGCCCTCGTCGCGCTCCATCTGCGCGCGCAGGCCGGCGAGCTCGATCGAGTCGAGGTGCACGAGGTCGGTGCGCAGCGCGGCCAGCGAGACCTTGGCGCTGTCGAGCGCGAACGCGTCCTGCAGGTCCGCGGACAGCGCGAGCTCGCTCAGCTCGACCGAGCCGGTCAGGAGCAGGCCTTCGAGCTCCTCCTCCGGATCGGCGGCATCCTCGGCGTTCTCCCGGAGAGCCAGGCCGGCGTTCGTGATCCTGGCGACGAGCTTCCCGCCGAGCGCGAGCTGCTGCGCGCGCGGAATCAGCCCCGCGGGCTCGAGATAGCCCGCCAGCGCGTGCACCTGCAGGCCCGTCATGTCGAAGCGCGTCTCGAGGTCGAGATGGTGGTCGATGACGGACGCGTCGCCGTCGATGCGCAGCGAGTTCAGCACGCCGGGCGCCTGGACGACCACCTGCAGGCGGGTGCGGCGCTTGCGCGAGCCGACGTCGGAGAGGCGCAGGGAGACCTCCAGGCGCGTGCGGATCGGCGGGACGACGGTCGGGTCCTCGATGCGCACGTTCAGGTGCTGGGCGCGCAGCGCGGAGACCTCGAGCGCGCGCAGGAGACCGAGCAGCGGCTCGATCGACGCCAGCGGGGACTCGGGGGACTCGGCCGGCTCGTCGTCCTGTTCGGGCTCGGGAGGAGCGGGCTCCTCCTCGTCGCTCTTCAGATACTGCTCGAGCTCCCAGCGTCCGTCCTCGGCGCGGCGCGCGAGCACGTCCACGCCGTCGAGCTCCAGGCGCCGGACCCGCAGGTCTCCGACGAGCAGCGGGAGCAGGCGGGCGTCGAGCTCGAAGTACTCGAGGTGCGCGATCGACTCCTCGGGATCGATGGGCACGTCCTCTTCTTCACCCTCCGGCGTGAGTGGCTGCAGGTTCGCGTGCCACAGCTCGACGGAGCCGCTCAGGACGCCGATCCGGAGCTCCTCGTAGGTCAGCGAGAGGCCGCGCTCCTCCGCCCACGAGCGCAGCACGCCGGGCAGCGCGAACGGCAGTCCGATGCGCACCACGAGCGCGATCACGACGACGGCGACGAAGACGCGGAACAGCCGGCGCCGCAGGCGGCGCGGAGGCTTCGGGTTCTCAGCGGTCATCGCTCTCCTCCTCGGCGGCGGCCGCGGCGGCGGCTTCCTCGACGGCGCGCAGCGCGGCGCGGCGCGCGCCGCGGTCGGCCAGCGGGTCGAAGCCCGCGGGCTGCAGACCTCGCAGCTCGAGCCAGTCGTAGCCGCGCACGCGCGCCGACGGGCTCGAGTCCTCGAGGAAGATGAGGTTCTCCTCGGCGAAGCGGCGCTCGAGGTCGGCGACGCTCGTCGAGGCGGCGACGGCGTCCTCCAGGCTCGTGGGGAAGCGACCGGCCTCGCCCGCGTGGCGCAGCAGCAGGGCCTCGAGCTCGGGCTCCAGCGCCTCGCGCGAGGCCCTTCCGGCCAGCATGCGGTACGCCGTCGACTCGAAGCGCCAGGCGAGGCGCGCGTCGTCGACGAGCAGCTCCTCCAGCGCCTCCTTCTCGAGGTCCTGGAACGTCGACAGCAGCGCGTCGGAGTACTCCTCCAGCAGGTCGTCGGGGGCCGCCAGCGCCAGGTCGTCCACGAGCGGGGTGCCGAGCCCCTGGGCGTAGAAGAGCAGCGCGGCGCGGCGCGTCGCGTCCGCGCGCAGCGCTTCGACCGCGCTCGTGCGCCGCAGCAGGGTGAGCTGCGAGTCGGAGTAGGGCTCGCTCGCGGCGCTGGCCTCGCCGGCTTCCCGCAGCTCCGCGATGCGCTGCTCGAAGGCGGCGAGCTGCGCCGGCCGCAGCGCGGGAGCGGAGACCTCGATCGCGCAGGCGAACGCGCGCGCCTCGCCCCGCTGGAACATCGACGGGACGAGCACGATCAGCGGTCCCTCGCCCGGCTTCGGCGCGGCGTCGAGCAG
>CAYGPA010000085.1:0-5706 GCA_964351535.1 uncultured Planctomycetaceae bacterium | reverse complement strand
CCGGGGTCTCGACACCACTCGCGGCCAGCAGCTCGGCGGCCAGGGCCTGTTGCTCGTCCTCCTCCTCGACCGGCCGCCACCAGCCCGGCTGCACGTCCTCGATCACGAAGGCGACGCCGACGCCGTCCTGGCCGTTGCCCACGAAGACCTGGAACTGCTTCTGGACCGCCGGACCGTCCGGGAACTCGTCGAGGGTGTCGAGCGGATCCTCGACCCGCTCCGCGCCCGCGATGCCGAGCGTCGCCGTCGCGCCGAAGGGCAGCGTCTCGTCCAGCTCGCCCACGAGCGCGGCGCGTCCCGCGGCGCCGGTGAACCAGTCCGCGAGCGTGTGCGCCGCCTCGTCTCCTTCGGCGAAGCGCGCGCCGACGAGGTGCTGGGTCGTCCCGACCAGCGGGTCCGGGTTGCGCAGGTCCGCGACGAAGCGCGAGCGCGTGGCGAGCGGCGTCCAGTCGCTCCTCGGGAGCGTCTCGAGGGCCACGATCGAGACGCGCACGCGCAGCGCGCGCGCGGGGTCGGCGGTCAGCTCCTCGGCGCCCGTGGGCGTGCCGCGCAGCGTGGAACCCGCGAAGAGTCGCCCCTCGCTCGCGAGCTCGGGCAGCTCGAGGAGCGGCGGCTCCTCCGGCGCCGCCAGGCAGCTCGCGCAGAGGGCCACGGCGATCGCGGCGGCCCACGAACCCGCTCGCACCGGGCCGGCGACCGCGGGGGTCGGGGGGGGGTCGACGGGGGGGGTCGGGAGGGGGTCGACGGGGTTCGGCGGGAGGGGGTCGACGGCGTTCGGCGGCTCCATGGGGCGGAAGATTGTGCCCGACCGGAGCCGGCGCGCGAAGCCCTGGGCGCGCGACCTTTCGATGGAGCGGACGGGGGCCCGCTCCGCGCTGCCCGGACGCTTCCCGGTCTCGATTCTTCGACGTGCGCGGCCGCCTGGCGCGGAGTCTCAGGAGTCGGACCGTGCGCGGCTCTCGGCCCGGTACGCGTCGCGGAACGGCGTGCCGCCGGCGGCGCGCTCGAGGGCCCGCGTCGTCGCGTGGAGCTCGGGGTCGTCGCCCGCCGCGCGCAGCGCCTCGGCGTCGAGCTCGAGCCCCCGCAGCAGCTTGGCCGCGATGGAGAGCGAGCCGCGGACGCGGTCGTGCGCGCGGAAGAGTGGCGGCTTCACGAGCTGGAAGTCGCGGTGGTAGCCCGACGGGAGGTCGCGCACGACGTCGAGCAGCGCGCTGCGGTCGGCGCCGACCTGACGGCAGTGCGCGCGCAGGAGCTCGATCGTGTCGGGGTTGCGCTTCTGCGGCATCATCGACGAGCCCGTGGTCAGCTCGACCGGGAGGCGCGCGAAGCCGAACTCCGCGGTCGTGAAGAGCCACAGGTCGAAGGCGAGCTTGCCGAGGTCCAGGGCGAGCGCCTCGAGCGCGGTGACGTAGGCGAGCTCCGCCCGCCCGCGCGACCACTGCGTCAGCGTCACGGGCTCTTCGGGTCCGTCGAAGCCGAGCTCGCGCGCCACGCCCTCGCGGTCCAGCTCGAGCGGCACGCCGTAGCCGGCCCCGGATCCCAGCGGGCAGTTCCGCAGGCGCGCGCCGACGTGGTCGAGGTCCACCTGGTCCGCGGCCAGCGCGGAGTCGAACGCGCCGAGCCAGTCGGCGACCGACGACGGCATCGCGCGGCGCAGGTGCGTGTAGCCGGGGAGCGGCAGCGTCGCGTACTTCTCGCGGAGCTCCGAGCACGCGGCGCGCACGTCGTGCGTGCTCGCCAGCGTGCCCTCGACGGCCTCGCGCAGCCAGAGCCGCAGGTCGGTCGCCACCTGGTCGTTGCGGCTGCGGCCGGTGTGCAGGCGCTTGCCCGGCTCGCCGATCCGTTCGACGAGACGGCGCTCCACGGCGGAGTGCACGTCCTCGTCGCCGGCCTCGACGGTCCACAGCCCGCGGCGGTGATCGGCCAGCAGTCCGAGCAGCCCGTCGCGGATCGCGTCGGCGTCGGCGGCCTCGACGAGTCCGGCCCTTCGCAGCCCCTCGACGTGCGCGAGGGAGCCGCGCAGGTCCACCTCCACCAGCCGCTGGTCCTGGCGCCAGTCGTCCCCGATCGTGAAGGCCAGCACCTCGGGGTCGATGGGGTCGCCGCGATCCCACAGGGGCGCGTGGTAGCTCGTGGATTGCGATTCGGAGCTCATGGCGTGGACCTCGATGCGGGGCGCGGCGTCACGACGTGACGGGCTGGCCGTCGCGGGAAGCGCGCAGGGCGTGCAGCGCCGAGGGCGCGAGAGCAGCATAGAACCGGCAGCCCGCGAGCAGCTCGGACTCGAGCACGAATTCGTCGGGCGTGTGGGAGCGGCTCGTCTCGCCCGGTCCGCACTTCACGGCGGGGATGCCGTGGAGCAGCGCCATGTCCGAGAGCGTGCTCGAGCCGACCGCGCTCTCGGCCCCGGCGGCCGCCAGCGCGCTCCGCACGAGCGGGTGGTCGGCTGCGGTCTCGACCGGCCGCAATCGCTCGGAGCGCACGCGCACCTCCGCGGTGCCGAGGTGCTCGGCGACGAAGCGGCGGCAGGCCTCCCCGTCCCAGGGCGGGGGGATGCGGGCGTCGAACGTGGCGCAGGCGGAGTCGGGCACGACGTTGTGGCGCTCGCCCGCGTGCAGCACGGTCGCGGCCACGGTGCCGGCTCCGAGCAGCGGGTGCTCGCCCGGGAGCGCGCGCCACGGGCCGAACTCCGCCAGGTCGCGCGCCGCGGCGGTCAGCGCGTTCTGCGACTCGACGCGCGCGACGTGGGCCGCGTGGCACGAGCGGCCGGACCACGTCGCCTCGAGCACGCACAGTCCGGCCTGAGCGCGCACGACCTGCAAGCCGGTCGGCTCGCCGACGACGGCCGCGTCGGGGCGGCCGAGGTGCTCGAGCACGGCCGCCATGCCGGAGTTGCTCGTTTCCTCGCCGGCCGTGATGGCCACGATCAGCTCGCCGTCGAGCTCCGCGCCGTCTCGCGACGCGACCTGCGACGCGGCCCACAGCATCGCGGTCGCGCTGGCCTTGGCGTCGTTCGCGCCGCGCGCCGTCAGCCGGCCGTCGCGCCACGTGCCGTCGAACGGGTCGCCGGTCCAGCCCGCGCCGGCGGGGACCGTGTCGAGGTGGCTCGCGAACAGCAGGCGGGGTCCGCCGGCGCGCGCGGGCTTCCCGCCGCGCGCCACGACGCTGTCGCCGACGCGCTCGACGTCGAGGCCGAGCACACCGCAGAGCTCCACGGCGAAGTCCGCCGCCGCGCTCTCGGAGCCGGACGGACTCGGGATCGCGACCCACTCGGCCAGGATCGAGCTCGGGTCGCGCGCGGTCACGCGAGGACCCCGTGCGGCGCGCCCGGCGCTCCGGCGGCCGCGGGAAGGCCCTGCGGCGCGCTCGTGATCCAGGTTCCCGACCCGTGCGTCGTGTAGAGCTCGCCCAGCAGCGCGTCGGGATGCAGGCCGGAGACGACGTGCACGTTGGCCACTCCGGACGTCAGCGCGAGCCGCGCGGCCGCGATCTTGACGCGCATGCCGCCGCGCAGCGCACCTTGCTGCTCGAGCTGACCGAGCTCGTCGAGACACAGCGTGGACGTCAACGAGCTCGCGTCGTCGGGGTTCGCGAGGACCCCGGGCGCCTCGGTCAGGAGCACGAGTTTCTCCGCCTGCATCGCGATCGCGATGTGCGCCGCGGCCAGGTCGGCGTTCACGTTCAGCAGGCCGCCGCGGCCGTCGCTCGCCGGCGGGCAGAGCACGGGGACGGCGTCGTTCTCGAGCGCGGCGAAGAGCGCCTCGGTCCGGACCGACACGACGTCGCCGACGGCTCCGAAGTCGACGGTCTCGCCGTCGATCTCGACCGGGGGCCGCCGCGCTGCGATCAGCGCCTGCTGCTGCGCCGCGTCGCCGCCGACGGTCGCGACGCCTTCGGCCTCGAGCGCGGTGCGCAGCGCGCCGTTCAGCTCCTCGGCCGTGGCCTGCTGGAGCGCGCGCAGCGCGATCGGCGTCGTGATGCGGCGCCCCGCGACCTTGCGGGGCTCCTCGCCGAGCGCGCGCTGGTGCGCGTCGGTCTGCGGGCCGGCGCCGTGGACGACGACGACGTGCGCGCCGAGGGTCTGCACGGCCGCGACCTGGTGCGCGAAGGCGCGCACCAGCGCGGGGCGCGCGACGCAGGCGCCGCCGATCTTGACGAGGAACAGCTTGCCGCGGTGGGCGCGGACGTGGGGCAGGGCCTTTTCGAGCAGCATCAGGCGTGGACCTCCAGGTCCTCGAGGGCGGTGCCGAGGCGTCGAGCCTGCGTCGGCGTGAGCGTGAGCGGAGGCGTGAGCCGCAGCACGCGCGGATCGTTGCTCGTGCCGACCAGGATGCCGCGTTCGAGCAGCAGGTCGCGCACCTGCGCCGCCTCGGGGGCCGCGAGCTCGAGGCCGAGCAGCAGGCCCGTGCCGCGCACCGCGTGAACGGGGCCGCGGAGCGCCGCGGCGCGCAGCGCGGCCGAGGTCGCCTGGACGTGCTCCGCGAAGCCCGGCGCGCCGATGCGCCGGGCGACCTCGCTCGCGGCCGCGAGCACCGTCGGGCCGCCGCCGAAGGTCGAGCCGAAGAGGCCGGGGCCGACCCGCTCGGCGACGTGGGCGGCCAGCACGGTGACTCCGATCGGCAGGCCGGAGGCGGCGCCCTTGGCGGTCGTGAACGCATCCGGGACGACGCCCAGCGCCTGTCCGGCCCACGGGGGGCCGAGCCGGCCGTTGCCCGTCTGGACCTCGTCGAAGACGAGCAGCGCGCCGACCTCGTCGCAGCGCGTGCGCAGCGCCCGCAGGAGCTCGGGCGAGGCCGCGCGGACGCCGGCCAGCGACTGGATCGGCTCCAGCACGACCGCGGCGACGTCGTCGTCGACGAGCGCGAGCGTCGCCTCGACGTCCTCGAACGGCGCGCGCCGCACGTCGAACGGGTCGCGGGGGAAGGCGCGGTGCGCCGTGTCGCCGATCGCCGCGGCGCCCGCGGTGCGGCCGTGGAACGCGCCGTCGAACGCGACGACCGCGGAGCGACCGGTGGCCGACAGCGCGGCCTTCAGCGCGTTCTCGTTCGCCTCCGAACCGCTGTTCGACAGGAACGTCCGCCACGCGCCCGCCGGCAGGTTGCGCGCGAACGCCTCGAAGAAGTCCTCGCGCGGCCCGCAGTCGAGCATGTTGGTGACGAACGAGAGCCGCTCCCACTGCGCGCCGATCGCGCGCCCGACGGCCTCGTCGCCCGCGCCCAGCGTGTTCACGCAGTGCCCGCCGTAGAGGTCGAGGACGCGGCGCCCGTCGTCGAGGACGAGCTCGCAGCCGGAGGCGGCCACGGCCGCGGGGGGCAGCCGCTTGTAGGCGGGGTACTCGGTGGAGTTCTCGGGGGATGAGGCGGTCACGTCAAACTCCCATGCCGTAGAGCGGCAGTCCCTCGGCCTCGGGCCGATCGCAGAGGATGTTCAGGGCCTGCAGCGCCTGGCCGGCGCCGCCCTTGACGACGTTGTCGAGCGTCAGCGTCACGAGCAGCTGATCCGCGCGCCGCGCGACGCCGAGCGACGCGCAGTTCGAGCCGACGACGCTGCGCAGGTCGGGCGACCGGCCGAGCGGCAGCACGTCGACGAACGGTCGGCCGGCGTAGGTCTCGGCGTAGAGGTCGCGCAGCTCCTCCGCGCCGAGCGCGCTCGCGAGCGGCAGCACGGCGGTCAGGTGGATGCCGCGCGCGAACGGGCCGGAGTGCG
>CAYGPA010000084.1:8183-13661 GCA_964351535.1 uncultured Planctomycetaceae bacterium | reverse complement strand
GACCGCGCATCGAGATCGAGGGCGAGGTCGTCCCGATCAACATGGTCGCGCGCGTCGGCCTGCCCATCGCCATCCAGTCCGCGTCGGTGGACCTCCAGAGCTTCGTCGTCGAGGGCGGGCAAGTCCAGGCCTGGGGGCGCGTGCAGGGTCTCTACGGACAGATCGCCGGCCGACAGCTCAAGAACGCGTCGATGACGCTGGGCTACGTCCAGCCACGGCTCAGCGTCCTGGCGCTCGACGGCGAGCTCGAGGGCGGCCGCGTCTCCGACGAGCAGGGTCCCCTCGCCACGGTCACGGCGCCGCTGCACATCGACCTGCTGCCGCCCTTCCCGTTCAACCTCGCGCTGTACATGGATGAGGTCGAAGTCGAAGGCCTGCTGCGCGACGTGGTCGAGTCCAACCTGGCCAACGAGGGCACGCTCACCGGCGTCGTCCGGCTGGCCGGCGACCTCGAGAACGTCAGCGACATCTACGGCAGCGGCTGGGCGCGCATCGACGACGCGCGCCTCTGGTCCATCCCCGTGGTGCGCGACCTGCTGTCCCTGTTCGGCCTGGACGGCTCGGCGGTCTTCGAGGCCATCCGGACCACGCTGCGCGTGCGCGACGGCGTGGTCGAGCTGCGCGAGTTCGAGGCCCGCAGTCCGTTCATGCGGCTGGTCGGTCAGGGCTCGATCGACCTGGACGGCTCGATGGTGTTCGAGCTGCGCCCGCGCTTCGGCATCGTCGAGAACCTCGGGTTCCTCGCGCGACTGGGGCGCAAGCTGCAGGACTCGCTGCTGACGCTCGACGTCGGCGGCGACCTGGCGCGACCGCGCGTGAAGCGCCGCGTGCTGTTCCTGAACCGGCTGGTCGCGCCCGTGCGCCGACCGCGGAAAGCCGACAAGAAGGAGCGCGACCTGCCCCTCCCGGCCTACACTCCGCTGCCCAAGCGGTTCTGAGCGCCGCACCCCCCGCATGTCCCGAGAGGTCTACGCCGTCGTGCTCGCAGGAGGCGTCGGCACGCGCTTCTGGCCCGCCAGCCGCCGCGCGCTGCCGAAGCAGTACCTGCCGATCGTCTCCGCACCCCCCGGTGCACCCGGTGCACCCGGTTCGCCCGGTTCGCCCGGTGCACCCGGCGCGAATCGGGAAGCGGACTCCGGCCGCGCGCTCGGCGGCTCGCTGCTGGCGGACACGGTCGCACGGCTCGAAGGCCTGGTGCCGCTCGAGCGCGTCCTCGTCGTCACGGGGGAAGAGCAGGTCGAGCTCGTGCGCACCGCGCTCCCCGACCTGCCGCACGAGAACGTGCTGGCCGAGCCGCACGGCCGGAACACGGCCGCGAGCATCGCGTGGGCCGCGTACGAGGTCGGACGCCGCCGACCCGATGCCGTGCAGATCGTGCTGCCCGCCGACCACGTCATCCGGCCCGCCGAGGAGTTCCGCAGCGCCCTGCGAGCCGCGATCGACACGGCCGCCGCGGACGACGTCCTGGTGACCTTCGGCGTGCGCCCGACCCACGCCGCGACCGGTTTCGGCTACATCGAGGCCGGCGACGCGCTCGACGAGGCCCAGGGGTTCGACGTGCACGCCGTGCGGCGCTTCGTCGAGAAGCCCGACGCCGAGCGGGCGCGGCAGTTCCTCGCGAGCGGCAACTTCCTGTGGAACTCCGGGATGTTCGCCTGGAGCACGCGCGCGTTCCGCACCGCGCTCGAACGCCACCTGCCCGAGGCCTGGAACGCCCTGGAGCGCCTGCACGCGGGCGAGGCCTTCGCGGAGGTCTGGACGGACTTCCCGAAGGTCCCCGTGGACGTCGGCGTGCTCGAGCGGGCGGACAACGTGCGCGTCATTCCGATCGACTTCTTCTGGAGCGACGTGGGCTCGTGGTCCGCCCTGCCCGAGGTGCTCGCGCCGGACGGCGACGGCAACGTGCGCTCCGGCGGCACGGACCTCGTGACCCGCGACGCGCGCGACTGCATCGTCTACGGAGAGCCCGAAACGCTGACCGCGCTGATCGGCGTCGAGGGCCTGGTGGTCGTGCGCGCCGGGGACGCGGTGCTCGTGTGTCCGAAGGAGCGCGCGCAGGAGGTGCGCGCGATCGTGGACCTGCTGGCCGGGTCTCCTGAGCGCGACCGCTTCCGCTGAGGAGGCGCAGCCTCCTCAGCGGAAGCGTCCGAGGACGCAGCGAAGGACCGCGACGAAGCCGCCCCGAGCTCCACCCAGCCGCCCCCCCGCCGAACATGGGAGAACCCCGCCCCAAACCCCGTCGCCGCGCCGTGCTGGCCATCGACCACGGCTCCAAGCGCTCGGGCTTCGCCGCCGCCGACCCGCTGCGGATCGCGGTGCGCGCGCTGGACACCTGGGACGGTCCGGGCGACGGCGACGGGCTGCTCGGCCACGTGGCCATGCACGTCGACGACTGGGACGTCGACACGCTGCTGGTCGGCTTCCCGTTCAACATGGACGGAACGGCCGGGCCGCGGGCGAAGGACGTGAACGCGTTCCTCGAGCGCCTGCGCACGCGCTTTCCCGAGCTGCGCGTCATCGCGCAGGACGAGCGCCTGAGCACGAAGGAGGCCGAGGAGCTCCTGCGCGCCGAGGGCTACGACTGGCGCGAGCGCAAGCGACTGCGCGACAGCTGGAGCGCGCTGGTGATCCTGCGCGACTGGATCGCGGCCGGCGAACCGTCGTGACGCGCGCGCCGCCCGTCCCGATCCCGTGAGTCCTGTTCCGAGCCGGCGCGTCCTGTTCCGATCCGGCGCGACCGGGGGCCGTCAGGCGCGGACGCTCTCGGCGAGCCAGGCGCTCAGCCGTTGCGTGACCTCGTCCGCGGCGACGTCGTGCAGCAGGTCGTGGCGGCTGCCGGCGAACACCTCGACGCTCAGGTCGTCGCCCTCGAACGCGCGCACGTCGTCGGCCTGGGCCAGCGAGTCGTCGGCGCCGTAGAGGCAGAGTACCGGAACCTCGAGGTCGGCCAGGCTCAGGCGCGCGGACTGGGCGGCCTCGACGGCCTGCTCGGATGCGCGCAGCGTGATCACGTCGTGCGTCAGCGGATCGTCGCTCCACGCGCGCTGTTCGTCGGCGACGGACGTGAGCTGCTCGGGGCGCAGGCCCGTGCGGCCCGGCGACGTCGGTCCGACCTTGTGGAAGAACTTCTTGAGCCCGCTCGGCGCGGCGGGCGGCTCGAAGCTCGCGGCGAGCAGCGGGGAGATCAGCACGAGCGCGGCGAGCGTGCCCGGCTTCTCCGTCGCGTAGGCGAGCGCGTAGACCGCCCCGAGCCCCACGCCGACGAGCACCTTGGGCGCGTCCGGTAGGCGGTAGGCCAGGTGGTCCTGCACCGCGCCGAGGTCGCGCACGACCTCCTTGAGTCCCGCGCTGTGGCCGCGCTCGCCCTCGGAGCGTCCGTGCCCGCGCAGGTCCGGCAGCGCCACGGCCCAACCCGCGTCGGCCAGCGCGTTGCCCGCGCGCAGGTAGCGGCCGCCGTGGTCCCCGGCGGTGTGCAGGATCGTCACGCCCCCCACCGGCTCGCCGTGGGCGGCCAGCTCCTGTACGTGCACCAGAACGAGCCCCTTGGCGGAGTGGGAGAGCCCCGCGGCCTCGTCTCCGGTCTCGGTCGACTCGCGCTGCTCGAGGTACGTGGCGACGGGTTCGCGTGCAGTCATGGCGGAGCAAACTAGGCACGCCCGGCTCCACCGGCAAGCCGCCGCAGCCCTTCCCCGTCGATTCGGCCCGCGAGTCGGGGGTCGAAGTGCGTTAGGGTAGGGCCGGCGTGAGAGGCCCGGGCGGCCGTCGCGGGCCTCGCGCCCGCGGAGGAAAGTCCGGACTCCACGGGCCAGGGTGGTTGCTAACGGCAACCGGCCGCGAGGCCAGGGAAAGTGCCACAGAGAACAGACCGCCTACCCCGTCGAAGCACGCTTCGGCGGGCGGCAAGGGTGAAACGGTGCGGTAAGAGCGCACCGCGGCGCTGGTGACAGGGCCGGCAGGGCAAACCCCACCCGGAGAAAGACCGAATAGGGAGGGCGAGGCGACGGCCCGCGTCCATGCCCTCCGGGTAGGTCGTTGGAGGCCGGAGGCGACTCCGGTCCCAGAGAAATGGTCGCTACCCCCTTCGGGGGGACCAGAATCCGGCTTACAGGGCCTCTCACGCCATTCTTTCCCGACAAGGGGACTCCACGCGCCCTGTTCCGACCGGCCGGGCCTGGCGAGTCCCCGTCCGGTCCGCGTTGTGGAAGACCCGTTCAGAACTCGTTGAGAACTCGGGCAAAACTCGGACAGAAACCGTCGGGAGAGTTGGAATCCGCCGGGCAACGGGATCGCCACAAGATGTTGTGGTCGGGCCCCGGAAACGGCGCAGCATCTTGACAGATTCTTGAACCCGGGGAGAATCCTTCCTTTCGCGCTCGCCCGGGTCCCGTACTCCGGGGCGGTCCTCCTGATCCGCCCCCAAGCGCCCCACCCCCGATCGCAGCCTGGCTCCCGCGCCACCTCCACGAGGCTGCTCCGAGACCCGCCCACGAACCAACACACGCATGGAGTTCGTCTTCGTCACGCCCCGGGAACGATTGTTCCCCGAGTTCTACCCCCACGGCCTGGTCCTCTTCGGATCTGAGTCGTGGAGCGAACCGGAGTTCGTCGCGCGCTTCCGCGCGGAGGGCTTCTTCGTCGAGCGGGCTTACGCCGAACGGACCCCAGCACTGAAGCAGATCATCCCCTATTGCGTGGTCGTCCGCGGCGAGGAGGTCTTCCTCCTCAAGCGGCTCCGACGCGGGGGGGAAGCCCGTCTCTTCGACAAGCTGTCGATCGGGATCGGGGGTCACGTGAACCCCGTGGACGTCGAGGCCGAGTCGGCCGCGACGCACTCCGAATCGACCTGCCCCATCGAAGCGGGATCCCGGCGCGAGCTCGACGAGGAGCTCGTGATCACCGGCTCGTTCACGACCCGCAGCGTCGGGATTCTGAACGACGACTCCAACCCTGTCGGGGCCGTGCACGTAGGTCTCGTCCGGGTGGTCACCGTGGAAGGCGACGTCGCCATCCGCGAGACGGACGTCCTGGAAGGACGCTGGGCCTCCCTCGAGGAGCTCCGCGGTCTCCAGAGCGAAGGGGCCGACTTCGAGACCTGGTCCGCGCTACTCCTGAAGCGTCTGGACGAGCTCCTCCCGGAACCGGCAGCTGCCACGACCTGAGCGCCCCCCCGCAAACACCGGATCGCACGATTCGCCAGCCGATCGAAACAATGAGCACCACGAAAAGAAGCCGCGCCATGAGCGCGCAAAAAATCTACGACATGCTTCTCGGCGTTCGAACCGCCGACAAGGTGACGCTGTACTTCAAGGACGGCCGGGTCCTGAACGGCGCACTGATCTTCAACCAGTTCAAGGGCACGGGCCGCCTGATCAACATCGACGAGGAACTCAGCATCGACTTCGCCGTCGACGACCTTCGCGACCTGAAGCTCTAGCCTTCACGCCTCGAACGAACCACGGGCGCCCCGCGCGAGCTTCT
>CAYGPA010000084.1:0-8083 GCA_964351535.1 uncultured Planctomycetaceae bacterium | reverse complement strand
CCCTCGACCCAGGCCTGGCGGCGCGCGATCTCCTCCTGATCCGCGAACGGCGAGTCGTGGGGATGCCTCTCGTACGGGCCGCAGATCACCTCCCAGGTCGGATCGTCCAACCAGCCTTCCAGCCGCTCCCGCACGGCGACGAGAACGAGCACGACTCCGAGGAGCGCCAGACTCCAGGCTCCGAGCACCTGCCAGGGGCCGAGCCGCCCCGCCCCGATCTCGGCCGCGACGCGCGACACGGCGACCGCCAGCAGGAACCAGATCAACCACTTGCACACGGACAGCAGGATCCACGCTCCACCGAGGTGCGAATCCGACACCCAGCGGAACGCGACGTACCCGGCCGCGAACGCCCAGCCCCAGCGAGCGTAGCCGTCCCCGAGAGTCCTCATCCCCCGCTCTCCGGATACGGCGGCATCTCCGGCTCGAGGTCGACGTGCACGGCGTCGGCGACGCGGTTGATGTAGTTGAAGTAGGCGATCACCTGGATCGCGTCGTGGATTGCCACGTCGTCGAGGCCCTGCGCGCGCAGCTCCTCGACGTCGTGGGCGGTCATCTCGGCCGGCGTGCGCGTCAGCTTGTCCGCGTAGGCGCACAGCGCGCGGTCGCGGTCGTCGAGCGGCGCGTCGCGCCAGCCCTCGAGCACGGTGCTCACGAACGGGTCGCGCTCGGCTTCGGGCAGGTGTGCGACCTCGGCACGGAGGTCGGCCGCGTGGGCGTGGCGTCAGTAGTGGCAGTCGTTGGCGTCGCTGACGACGACGGCCAGCATCTCGCGCTGGTAGCGCGCGAGGCCCTCGCGGGCGAACATCACGCGCGCGTAGAACGCCATCGAGGCGTCCAGGACCGCGGGCGCGAGGCTCATGGCGCGCACGATGCCGAAGACGCGGCCCGCGCGCTGCCGCGCCGCGTCGTAGCTCTGCTTCAGGCGACCCTCGGCCTCGCCGGCCGCCACGGTGCGGATCCACGTCATGGATCCAGGCTAACCGATTCGCCCTCGAGCGCTGCGGGGCGCGCTCAGCCGCGCGGGATGTTGCGCGCCCACGTGTCCAGGAGCTGCGAGTGGCGCTGCTTGGTCACGCTGAGGTCGCGGCAGAGTTCCGCGCGCTCGCGCTGGCCCGTCGCGACGAAGAGCTCGGCGAAGTGGCCGTACCAGCGCGCGGCCTTGCCCTCGGCGGCCACGCAGGTGCGCAAGACGAACGGCACGCCGGCCACGTAGGCCGTGCGGCTGAAGAGCCAGGCCAGCGCGCGCCGGCGCAGCGAGCGGCGCTTGGGCCGCAGCCCGAGCTCGACCATCAGCCCGCGCAGCCCGGCGAGCTGGCCGCCCTCCTCCTCCACGAGCCGCCGCAGCACGCGCTCCAGCTCGGCGTCGTTCGTGATGCGAGCGAGGTCGCCGTAGATGGCGCGCGCGCCGAACTCGGCCAGGAGCGCGGTCTCCAGTTCGATCCGCAGAGCACGGGGAGTTTCGCCGCCTGACTCCATCGTCCGGACGCTCTCAGAGACCTGCGCCGGCCGCGGAACCCTCGGCGCCGAGCGCGCGCACCCAGTCCATGTCGAACACGGCCTCGATCGCGCGTCGCTCGCGCGGGAACACACTGCTCTCGTAGAGCTCGCTCAGGAACGGGAGCGCAGCGGACTGTTCCAGGCGACCGAGCGCCTCCACGGCCGCGCGGCGCACGCGCGCGGAGGACGAGTCGAGCTGGTCGACCAGCGCGCGCGCGGCCTCCTCCCGTCGGATCTTCACGCGCCCGAGCGCCTGGACCGCGGCCGTCTGAGTGAGCTCGTCCGAGGCGGAGTCGCGCGCGCGCTTCGCGAGCTCGGCGACGGCGCCCTGCGACTGCAGGCGAACGAGGTGCCCGACCATGAGGCTCTCCAGCACGTCGTGCGGCGACGGTCGGTCCAGCCGCTCGACGAGCCAGCCCTGCGCGCCGAAGGAGTCCGCGGCGCACACGAGCCCGGCCGCGGCGGCCATCGTCGTCCACGTGGGCGCGCGCTCGAACTCGGTCTTGCCGAAGGCCTCGAGATCCGCATTGCGCCCGAAGCCCGCGAGGGCCTCGAAGGCGGCCACGCGCACGCTCGGGTCGTCGTCCCAGCCCGCGCCCTGCTTCAGGGCATCGATCGCCGCCGGGCCGAGCTGCAGGCCCGCGACGCGCAGGCGTCCCAGCGCTCGCGCGGCCTCGCGGCGCACGAAGCGGCTCTCGTCCTCGAGCAGAAGCCGCCCGATCAGCGAGAGCGAGCGCAGCACGACCTCCTCCTCCGCGTCGTTCGCGGCGATGCGCGCGAGCGCCGCGACCGCGTCGCGCCGACCGCCCACGTCGTCGTCCTCGCGCGCGATGAGGATCCACTCCTCGGCCGACTTCTCGGTCTCGTGGCGCTTGGGAATGGCCCCGAACTTGTCGAACCGCACCCACAGGGGCCGTTCGGCGCAGTCGATCGAGAAGAGCTCGCGGCGCTTCTGCACCTCGACGCGCTCGATCTTGCGACCGGCGGAGGTGCGCACCTCGATGTCGACGGGCACCGCGAAGGCCGCGGGGGTGCCGTCGTCGACGGCCTGGGACTGGTGGACGCTGAACAGCAGGAGCGCGCGCCTCTCGTCCCACTGCCAGTGCGTGACGAACTCGGGATAGCCCGGCGAGCGCAGCCACTGGTCGAAGAAGCGCCCGAGGTCCTTGCCCGAGGCCTGCTCCATGCTGGCGCGCAGGTCGGCGGTCGTCACGCTCGAGTTCGCGTTCTCCGCCACGTAGCGCCGCAGACCCAGGAAGAACGCCTCCTCGCCGACGACGTGCCGCAGGAGGTGCAGGCGCGTCGCGCCGCCGGCGTAGGTGTGTCCGCCCGGGAAGAGGTCGAGCGGGTCGCGGTAGCGATTCCAGACGATCGGCCTGCGGCGGTCGCCGACGTCGCCCTCGAGGTAGTCCTCCTGAGCGTCGCGCAGCCGTCCGCGGAACTCGTCCAGGCCGTCGTGCCGGGCGCGGAAGAGCAGCGTGACGTAGGTCGCGAAGCCCTCGTTCAACCACACCTGCGACCAGTCGCGGCACGTCAGCAGGTCGCCGAACCACTGGTGCGCGGCCTCGTGGACCACGAGGTCGGTCGCGGGCGAGTCCGCCAGGCCGCGGGCGTCCTGGAGGCAGCGATCGGTCAGCGTCGTGGCCGAGATGTTCTCCATGCCGCCGAACGGGAAGCGATCGACGCAGACCTGCGAGTACTTCGCGTAGGGGTAGCGCACGCCCGTCAGCTCCGAGACGAACTCGAGCGCCGCCGGCGTGTCGCCGAGGGCCTCGGGAACGCGGTCGGCGAGGCTGCCCTCGACCAGATAGGAGAGCGGGACGTCGTCCCAGGCGTCCTCCAGCACGGTGAAGTCGCCGGCGGCGAGCGTGAGGAGGTACGGCGGATGCGGCGCGGTCATGCGCCAGTGCTCGGTGCGCGTGCCGTCGCCGTGCTCGATCTGATCGATGCGCTCGCCGGCGGCCACGGCGACCCAGTCCTCCGGGATGCGCACGCGGATCTCCGAGGTCGCGCGGTCCGAAGGGTCGTCGATGCACGGAAACCACCAGCGCGAGTCCTCGCACTGGCCGTGCGTGAAGACCTGCGTCGGCACGCCGCCGATCTCGCGCGCGAACCACATGCCCTTCACGGGTGTGCCGCGGTAGTCGACGGCGAGCTCGACGAACTGCGCCTTCCGCAGCGGCTCGGCGAGCGCGATGCTCAAGGTCCCGTCGGTGTGCTCGAACAGCAGGTTGCGCCCACGGCCGTCGGTGACGCTGCCGACCAGCAGCCCCTCGAAGTCGAGCTCGACGCGCTCCAGGCCGTCGCGCAGCGCGTGCAGCCGCACCGTGCACAGTCCCTCGAGCATGCGCGTCTCGGGCGCGATCGCGAGGTCGAGGGAGTAGTGCCCGGCGTCGAACTCCGCGACGCGGGGCGCGTGGACGACCTCCGGCTGGGCGTCGAGCCGCGGGGCCTCCACGACGGTCGCGGGCCGCGAGCTGCACGCGGAGAGCCACAGGGCGCCGAACGCGAACGCCAGCAGCCCGCGAACGGCCGGTCGAGCGGCGCTGGTGGCGAGTCGAGCGACGCGGACGCGCCGGGGCGCGGGGAGGGGGCAGAACGGATCTCGATGCGACATGGTGAGGCCGGGGAGGGTACCGTACGGGCCGATGGACTTCCTGCTGGAGTGCATCGGCTTCCCGCCGGGGGGGTCCGTCGAGGCCCTGGTCGAGTGGGCGCGTGCCCACGGCGAAACCGTGCCCTGGCGCGGGCCGCAGGGAGAGCACCTGCGGCTCAATCTCGGCGGGGGCCTCGAGGTGCGCTACGACCGCGAGGAGGGGCAGGAGCACGCCACCCTCCTCCCCTACTTCGAGTCACCGCACCGCCTGCGCGTCGCGATCACCTCGGTGGCGCGGCCGAGCGACTCGCCCTACGACGCCGTGGTCCGAGGCTGGGCCGATCCGCCGCCGCGCCCGGCCGCGCGCCGCGGGGACCCGGGTTTCCTCGTGCGCGACGACGCCCCTCCCGTTCCGGGCGGCGCCTACGTGCTGGCGGCGCAGCTCTACGACGGTCGCAGGCTGCCGCGTCGCCTGCCCCGCGGCCACGTGGTCGCGCTGTGCCTCACGGGGTTCGCGCTGGACGTCGACTACCTCGGGCCGAACGAGGGCGTGCGCGACGCCGCGATCCTGGAGCTCCCGCGCGGCGCCTTCGTCGAACCGCTGGGCGGGCTGGAGGACCCCGGCGGCTGCGTGGAGCTCTCGCTGCGCATTCGCGCGGTCCGCCGGATCGTGAACCCCGTGACCGGACAGGGCATCGACGCGCTGGAGACGGATGCTCCCGGACGGCCGCTGCTGCTCTTCCTGAGCCAGTGGCAGCTCGATCAGGACGAGCTCCCGCGCCCGCGCCCGGGCTGGCGGATCGAGGGCACGTTCCTGCTGACGGGCCACGTGGCGGGCGGGCTGCCGAGCCCCGCGCGCCGCGTCGGCCGCGCCTTCGGTTGACGCTCAGCGCCCGGTGACGCTCAGCGCCCGGTGAGCCCGGGCGTCTCGCGGTGCGCGAGCGCCGCGCGCACGTCGGCGACGACGCCCTTGCGCGAGCCGTAGGCGATCGTCAGCACGACCTCGTCGTCGCTCTCGCCGTAGTCGAGCTCGAGCGTGCGCCGGCGCGACTTCGCGGTCGACACCTCGAGCTCCGCGACGGCCTTCAGCTGCTCCTCCAGATCGGGGAGCAGCGAGTGCATCGCCCCGTAGAACTCCGCCGCGTCGCGCGGCGTGTCCCACAGCGTGACGAGGCGCAGGAAGCGCTCGTCGCCCTTGCCGAGCAGCGCGAACCGATCTCCGCCCCAGCCTTCCGCGATGGCGTTCGTGTACTCGATCCCCATCATGGCCGTCGGGCTCGCGGAGATGCCGCCGCGGTCGTCGAACGGGCGCACGAGGATCGCGAGCACGAGCTCGCCGAGGACGTCCTCGTAGAGGATCTCCCAGCCCGCGGGCACGTCGCCCTCCAGCGCGAACTCGATCTCGCGCGGCTCGTCGAGCTGGGCCGGGTCCCAGTACTTGTCGGGGTGCAGGATCTGCTCGGTCGAGCGCGGGGGGTTCGCGTACACCTCGTCGATCGGGATGCGTTCGCCCGAGTTCAGCGAGGAGCCGATCTTCATGCTGGCGCCCAGGATGGAGTCCGCCCGGGCGAGGAACTGCATGCCGGCCATGTACGGCGCGATCAACGGGAGCCAGAGGTAGCGGGGCGCCTCCTCGAGCGACTCCGTCATCGCCGGGTCGGCGTTTTGCATGTCGGCCATGCTGATCTCGCCGTCGACCACGTGCTGGCCGGCCCACTGCGTCATCACGACCATCGCCGCGCCCTCGACCAGCGCCTTGTACGCGACGACCGCGTCGGAGTTCGTGACGCGCGACTTCATCGCCGTGTCGAGGTCGAACAGCTGATCGTCGAGGGCGTGCGTGAGCTCGTGCGAGAGGATCACCTTGGCCACGCCGCCGGTGAACGACTCCATGAGGTAGAACGTGTCGGTGCCCGGCAGGTAGAAGCCCCCGACCTGCTCGCGCACGAAGGCGAGCGTCGCTTCCATGAGGCTCGTCCCGGGCGGCAGGAGCCCCAGCAGCTTCGCGGCCGAGTCGAGGCCCTCGATCTGCCCGTCGCCGTACTCCTCGTCGATCTCGTCGAGCATGACCTGCTGCAGGCCGTCCTTGTCCATGACCCGCACGGCCACGTCGCGGACGAACTCGCGCCCGCGCAGCGCCTCGACCTGGGCGCGGATCTCCTCCGACACGGCCTCCAGTTCGGCCTGCGTCCACACGTCGTCTTCCGGGGAAACGGGCGAGATCGGACTCGAACGGGCCGCGCCCTCGAGACCGAAGGCGAGGAACGCGGCGAGAGCGAACGCGAGGAGCAAGCTGAGCGGTTTCGTCATGGGGGTATCTCTCGTCGATGCGCCGGGATGGCCCGGGGTCACCGGGAACCGAAGGGACCTCTACCCGGACCCCCGCGAGCTATTCGATCGGCGCCGCGACCCGAGTGCGACCCGTCGGTAAATCCGGGGGGCCGGCGAGTTTGCACATAGGAGGAGCCGTTGGCACGATTCCCCGGCTTTCGCGTCCTGTCGGAGAGAATCCATGACGAACTCGCGCCTGCTCGCCTGCCTCGCCCTCGCCCTGCTCACGGCCGTCGCGCCCGCGCCGGCCGTCGCCGCGGGCGCGCAGGACCCGGCGGAATCGGTCCCCGAGGTCGTCCAGGACGCGACGGCCCCCGCCGGGGAGTCCGCGCCGCAGAGCGACTGGCAGAAGTTCAACGACTCCGCCAACCAGGTCTTCGGCGACGTGAACGCCGCGTTCATGTCGGTGATCTTCTACGACGTCTGGCCGTTCGACAACACGACCCTCCCCGACGGGACCGTCGACAAGGGGCCGCTCAACATCCGGCTGGCGGTCATCTGGCTCGTCGCCGGGGCGATCTTCTTCACGCTGAAGATGCGCTTCGTCAACCTGCGCGGATTCCGGCACGCCCTGCGGGTGACGCGCGGGGTCTACGACGCCCCGGAAGACGAGGGCGAGGTCAGCAGCTTCCAGGCGCTCTCCGCGGCGCTCTCGGCGACCGTCGGCCTGGGCAACATCGCGGGCGTCGCCATCGCCGTCGGCACCGGCGGGCCCGGCGCGACCTTCTGGATGATCCTCGCGGGCTTCCTCGGCATGTCCTCGAAGTTCACGGAGTGCACGCTGGGCCAGATGTACCGCGAGGTGCGCCCCGACGGACGCGTCATGGGCGGGGCGATGTTCTACCTGTCGAGGGGCCTGAAGGAGATGAAGCTCGGCGGGCTCGGCATGGTGCTCGCCAGCGCGTTCGCGATCCTCTGCATCGGCGGCTCGATCGCCGGCGGCAACGCCTTCCAGGTCAGCCAGTCGCTCGGCGCGCTGCAGCTCAAGTTCCCGATCTTCATCGACCACCCTTGGCTCTACGGCGTGATCATGACGGTGCTCGCGGGCGTCGTGATCATCGGCGGCATCCGCCGCATCGCCGCGACGGCCTCGAAGGTCGTGCCGCTGATGTGCGTGCTGTACGTGCTGGCGTGCCTGTTCATCCTGATCACGCACGCCGCCGAGGTCCCCGGCGCGATCGCCACGATCGTCAGCAGCGCGTTCTCGCCCGACGCGGCCTACGGCGGCGCGATCGGCGTGCTGATCCTCGGCTTCCAGCGCGCGGCCTTCTCGAACGAGGCCGGCTGCGGTTCGGCCGCCATCGCGCACTCGGCGGCGAAGACGCCTCACCCGGTCCGCGAGGGCATCGTGGCCCTGCTCGAACCCTTCATCGACACCGTCGTGGTCTGCACGATGACGGCCCTCGTCATCGTCATCACGAAGGCCTACGACGCCGGCGCGCACCCCGAGTGGCAGGAGCTCATCAGCGCCGACCGCGGGGCCGCGCTGACGATGAAGGTCATGGAGTCGGAGATCTCCTGGTTCCCGTGGATCCTCTCGATCGCCGTGGTCCTCTTCGCCTTCTCGACCATGATCTCGTGGTCCTACTACGGCGAGCGCTGCTGGGCCTGGATGTTCGGGGACCGCTCCTCGGTGATCTACCGCATCATCTTCCT
>CAYGPA010000083.1:0-13712 GCA_964351535.1 uncultured Planctomycetaceae bacterium | reverse complement strand
GGACGTACTTCTCCGCGATCTCGCGGGCGGTCTCGGCCAGCTCGTTGCACTGATCCGTGAAGACGATGTCGTGGGGCATGAATTCGTACCTGGGCTAGGGTCGGCAGACGGAGCGGGAGTATAGCGCGGGAGGGCGCGCGCTTCGCGGCCCGGGGGGCTCTGGACCGTGCATCCGGCTTGTGAAAAGGTAGGAGGCGCCCCGGGCGGGGCCTGCGCGGGTGAGGCGCGGAATCCGGACAGAGGATCCGCAACCGGACGGCGCTCCGGCAGTCCCCTGCCGTGGTCCCACGCTCCGCGTCCCCCATGAGCTCCTCCCGCCCCCTCCGCGATCGCGTCGCCAAGGAAGCCGTCGAGGCCCGCGACCTGGCGCCGTACGCCGCACACAGCGCCGCGTCGCAGGGCCGCCGCCACGCGGAGGCCGAGGACCCCCTGCGCACCGTGTGGGAGCGCGACCGCGACCGCATCGTGCACAGCACGAGCTTCCGGCGGCTGATGTACAAGACGCAGGTCTTCATCAACTGGGAGGGCGACCACTACCGGACCCGGCTCTCGCACACGCTCGAGGTGGCCCAGGTCGCGCGCAGCGTCGCGGCGGCCCTCGGTCTCCACGAGGCGCTGACGGAGGCCATCGCGCTCGCGCACGACATCGGGCACCCGCCGTTCGGCCACCGCGGCGAGCGCGCGCTCGACCGCCTGATGCGCGACCACGGCGGCTTCCGGCACAACGCCCAGGTCCTGCGCGTCGTCGACCGCCTCGAGCGCCGCAGCCCGGACTACCCGGGCCTGAACCTCACGCGCGAGACGCGCGAGTCGCTACTGAAGCACGAGAAGTCCGCCGACTGGCCCGAGGAGTTCCACCCCAAGCCGTCGCGTCCGTACCTCGAAGCCCAGGTCGTCGACCTGGCGGACTCGACCGCCTACAACATGCACGACCTCCAGGACGGCCTGCTGGCCGGCATGTTCGCCGAGGAGCAGCTCGAAGCCGAGGTCGCGCTGTGGCGCGCCGCGCGTGAATCGGTGGAGCAACGCCACCCGGGCTTCCTCGAGCGCGAGCGCGAGCGCGACCGCAACCTCTACGTCCAGCGGCTGACCAATGACGTGCTCAAGATCTGCATCGGCGACCTGATCCGCGCGACGCACGCGACGATCGAGGCCGCCGGCCCCGCAACGGCCGAGGACGTGCGCGCGCACGACCGCCTGCTCGTCGGCCACAGCGACGATCTGGACCCCAAGGTCGCCGAGCTCTCGCGCTTCCTCTTCGCGCGCTTCTACAGCCACGCGCACCTCGGCGAGCTCACCGAGCACGCCGACAAGGTCCTGACGGCGCTGTTCGACACGTACGTCGCCCGTCCGCAGGAAATGGCGCCGTGGTTCCGCTCCTGGGCGGACAAGGTCGGTCTCCAGCTGGCGGTGTGCGACTACATCGCGGGGATGACCGACCGCTTCGCCGAGCAGGAGTTCGAGCGGCTCGCGGCGTCATGAAGGCCCCGCTCTGGATCGTCAAGGTCGGCACGACCGTGCCGTCGGTGCGCGCGCGCCGCGGGGACTTCGAGGACTTCTTCCGCGCGGGTCTCGACCTCCCGCCGGATCGCGTGCGCGTCGTCGAACCACCCGCCGGCGACCCCCTGCCCGCCGCCGGGCAGATCGCGGGCGCGATCGTCACGGGCGCCGGCGCCATGGTCACCGACCTCGCGGAGTGGAGCGTGCGGACGCAGGCCTGGCTCGCCGAGCTGATCGACGCCGGGCGGCCCGTGCTCGGAGTCTGCTACGGGCACCAGCTGCTCGCGCAGGCCCTCGGCGGCAGCGTCGGCTGGAACCCGCGCGGCCGCGAGATCGGGACGATCACGGTCGAACTGCGCGACGAGGCCGCCGGGGATCCGCTGCTCTCCGACCTGGGCAGCCCGCTGACCGTGCAGGCCTCGCACAGCCAGTCCGTGCTGCGCCTCCCGCCCGGCGTCGCGCACCTCGCGCACAACGAGCACGACCCACACCAGGCGTTCCGCGCGGGCGCGAACGCCTGGGGGATGCAGTTCCACCCCGAGTTCGACGCGGACATCGTGCGCGGTTACATCCACGAGCGCGCCGACGCGCTGCGCGACGAGGGCCTCGACCCCGCGGGGCGCGCCGACGCGACCCGCGACGATCCCGTCGGGCACACGATCCTGCGCCGCTTCGCGAGCGTGGCGTCGAAGTCGTAGAGCGCCCCGCGCGCGGACCGCATCCCGCGTGCGCTCCGCGAGGCTCCGGGGCCGACGCCGGTCGCGAGGTCTCGCGGGCTCCCCGCGGACCCCCGCCCGCGCGCGCGACGCCGCGGCTACCGGGGGCAGTCGGCGCCGTGAGGGCCGCGCGCGCCGCGCTGCCGGCGCTCGCCGGGGACCCCGACAGCGGGCAGCGAACCGCGCCCCTCGCCGTCCGTTCCGGCCGACGCGTTGCCTCCGAAGCCCCCGGCCCCCGCCGGCTTGCCGTCCCCGCCCGCACCGCCGGCTCCGCCCGTCGCATCTCCGGAGCCGGGCGTGCCCGCGAAGTAGAACGCGTCCCCACCGCGACCGCCCACCGCGTGGGCGTCGCCGCCCTGGGACCCCTTGCCGCCCGGTTGGGGCGGCGAGCAGTGGCTCGCTCCCTGGAGACCGTCGGGCCCGACGGCCCGCGCATCTCCGCCGCGGCCGCCCTCGCTCGGTACGGGCGACGGGAACCGGTAGCCGGGTCCCCCGAGGCCGCCGAGGGCCGTGGCTCCGCCCGCGTCGCCGGCGCGGTCGCCGAGCCGAGCTCCTGGCGAACCGCCGTGCGCCACGGCGAGTCCACCGTCTCCTCCCCGCGGCGTGAACCCGAACAACGACTCGAGCTCGGAGGCGCGCAGGCCGATGCGCACGAGGGGTCCGCCGGCTCCGCCCTGCGCGTGCGCCTCGCCGCCGCGCTGACCCGCGCCGCCCGGCCCGCCCTGGGCCACCAGCGTCTGACCCGCGCCGCCCAGGCGCCAGCCGCGTCCTCCCGCGCGCCCCGCGGGCGGCTCGTGGCGACGGCCGCGACTCGACGGGCCGGGGGACCCGTGGGTGACCTCCCCGTCCCCCGCCGACCCGGCCCGCCCGCCGACGACCGGGAAGTCGGGGTCGTCGACGTACGCGAATCCGTCGCGGCGCAGATCCCAGCGCGAGAGCCACACGTCACCGGCGTCGCCGCCCACGCCGGGCAGCGCCGTTCCGAGACCCGCCGCGATCGAGCCGCTGCCCGCGCCTCCGTAGGCGACGGCTCCGCCCCCCGATCCGCCCTCGCCCACGGCGACGACTCCCCTGCGATCCGCCAGGTGCAGGTTTCCCCACAGGATCAGCCGACCGCCCGGGCCTCCGTCGCCGCCGTACGCGACGGCATCGCCGCCCACCGCCAGGGAGCGCGCGCCGGCTCCACCTCCGTCGCCGCCGGTCCCCGACGCGAGCTGGGCGCGACGCGCGACGTGGATCGCGTCGAACGCGAACACGTCCAGCGCTGCGCCGGCCCCGCCGCGATCCGCACGCGCGACGACCGCGGAGTCCTCGGCCGAGCTCACCTCGACCGGCGGGGACTCGAACCCCGACCCGGCGCGCAGCTCGCCGAGCAGCTGCAGCGAGCCGCGGCACGCGATCCGCAGGTCGGCCGGCGGGACCGGCGGCGCGTCGGGTTCGCGCGGGCGGCCGTCCTCTCCCCGGATCCGCGCGCCGCGCTCGATCAGGACGTTCCCGAACGAGACGAGCTGCAGCACCTCCCCGGCGGGGACGCGCACGACGGCTCCCTCGCGCAGCGCGATCGAGCGCGCGACGACGAGGCCGCTCCACTCGAGCTCTTCGCCGGCGACGACCTCGAGCTCCGCGAGGTCTTCGGCATCGAACTCGACGAACTCCAGGGTGCGCTCCGCCGGCAGCCCCAGCGTGTCGGCGGCGTGGTGGTGGTAGGCCTGCAGCCGCAGGCGGTACAACCCGCCGTGCACCGCGGACGGCGGCGTCCACGCGGCCACGACGCCTTCGCCGATCAGGAGCTTGTCGCGCGTGAACTCCAGCTCGGTGCGCTGGACCCGATCGCCCGTGTCGTCGAGCAGATCGAGGAGGTAGCCCGTGGCGCCGGGAACCGCGCCGAACAGCAGGCCGATCGGCGGCGCGGGCAGCCCCGGCGCGATCGGGTGCGGCGAGCCGTCCGCCGGAAGCAGCCAGTGCGGCGCGCGATCGGTGCGCAGCGGGGCGCGCACGGGATCCGCCCCCACCCAGGCCGCGACGCCCGCGCGGACGCCGGCCTCGTTGCGATCGGTGACCTCCGGGTCGAACCCCGCGCCGCGCTCGAGCGGGTCGGGAACGAGGTCGCCGTCGAGGTCGACGAGGCCCTCCGGGTCGACACCGAGCCCCTGCAGCGCCGACGCGATCGTGTCGACCTCGAGCAGCAGCTCGGCGCTCGGCTGCGTCACGAGGTCGAGCTCGCGCGCGAAGGCGGCGCGGTGCAGGCCGCCGCGCGCGACGGCGCGCACGTCGTACACGCCGGCCGGAAGTTCCAGCTCGAACTCGCCGCGCTCGTCGGTCGTCCCGCGGGAGTACGGAAAGGCCCCCTCGAACAGCGCATCGACCCGCGCCCCGACGAGCGGCTCGCGGGTCTCGCGATCGACGACCCGGCCGACGACGAGCACCTCGGGAGCCGCCGGATCCGGCTCCTGCGGCAGGGAAACGGCAACGAACGCGAGCGCGACGACGAGAACGGCATGCATGGGAACTCCTCCGGACGCACGAGCGAAACACGCAACCCGACTGGATCACGCAACCCGACTCTGATCACGAGACCCGACCGGATCACGCAACCCGGAGCACGAAGCGTGCCGGAGTTCCGGCGCCTCGAGAAGTGCCCTCGGTGCTCGCCCCAGGGGACAGGGGCGCGCGCCGACGTCCTCGGGAGGAGACGTGGCGACCGCGTCGGACGAGCCGGTCGCGTCGCGTTCAGCCTCCCGCGTTCCCCGACCCGCCCGGACCCTCCTCGGGTGCGCCCTCCGCCGAGGGTACGGCCCGGGCGCGCAGGAGCTCGATCAGCTCGCGGGCCTTGGGGGCCTGTGGGTCGAGCTCGAGGGCCTGCTCGAGGTGCTCGATGGCCTCGTCCGTGCGGCCGAGCTGGCCGAGCGCGGCGCCCCAGTTGTGGTGGATGGGTGACGGCGAGGGCTCCAGCGCGTCGGCGCGCTCGAAGTCCGCGACGGCGCCGGCGTAGTCGGCCAGGCGGTAGCGCAGCTCGGCGCGTTCGCGCAGGAGCCGCGGGTCGTCGGGGTCCTCGGCGACGAGCTCGTCGTAGATCTCCCGGGCGCTCTTCAGGTAGCCGACGCCCACGCGCAGGCGCGCGAGGTCGCGGCGGGCTCCGGGGTAGTCGGGGGCGAGGGACAGGGTCGTCTCCAGCGCCTCGAGCGCTCCGCCCAGGTCGCCGAGGCGTTCGCGGCACAGCGCGAGCCGGTAGGTGACGTCGGGCTCGTCGGGAGCCGAGTCCGCGGCGGTCTCGAGGTCGGCGAGCGCCTGCTCGAAGTCCCCGGCGACCATGCGCGCCTCGGCGCGGCGCAAGCACGTCAGCGGGTCGACGGCCAGCAGGTCCACTTCCTCGTAGCGCACGGGATCGTCGAGCACGAGGCGCGGCTCGCGCTCCTGCGCGCGCGCCTCGAGCGGCGCGGCGGCCGCGTCGTCGCCCAGGAGGCGCAGCGCGCGCGCCAGGCTCGCCAGCGCGGCGCTGTCCTCGGGGTCGAGCTCGACGGCGATCTCGAGCGCGCGGCGCGCCTCCTGCGGTCGGTCGAGCAGGAGCTCCGCCTGGCCGAGGCCGCGGTGCGCGACGCCCAGGCCCGGCGCGAGCAGGATCGCCTTGGTGTATGCGGCCTTCGCGGCCTCCGCGTCGCCGAGGCGCAGCAGCGCCTGTCCGTGGTGGAAGTGGATCGGCGCGTGGTCGCCGCGCAGCGCGAGCGCCTCCTCGAAGGCCGCCGCGATCGCCGCGGGGTCGCCGCCGAGGAACGAGCGCATCAGCGCGCCGAAGTACGCCCAGCGGAAGTCCTGCGGGTCGAGCTCGCGCGCGACGGTGTAGCACTCGAGCGCGGACTCGTGCAGCCCGTGCGCGTCGAGCACGGCGCCGAGGTGTCCCCAGGCCGCCGCGGACGCCGGACTCGCCACCGCGGCGGCGCGCGCGCTCTCGAGGCTCGCGGCCACGGCCTCGGGCATGTCGCGGACGTCGAGCGCGGGCACCGCGCGCGCGCTGCCCGCGCTCGACGCCTCTCCCGAATCCCGACAAGCGACCGCGGCCAGCGCAGCCACCGCGAACAGCAGCGAACGACTCCACGACATCCTCGTCCCGATCACGGCAACACCGTCCCTTCTCCGCGGCGCAGCACGACCCTGCGGTCGACTGCGCCTCCTGCGAACCGTTCCCGGGCCCCGTCCGGCCAGCGCACTTCGACGTGATCGATCGACTCGACGGGGCCGAGTCCGAAGTGCGCCTCCGGCTCGCACGCCGACTGGTAGCTGGAACCCGTGCGCAGCGTGCGCCGCCAGCGGCGCTCCCCCGCGACGACCTCGACGCGCGCGCCGAGCGCGTCGCGCGCAGGCGTCCCCTCCACCGCGCGCACGGCGAGCCACGCTCCCGCGCGCGGCGCGACGTTGCGGAAGAGGCGCGCGGGGCCCTCGATGCTGGCCTGCAGCAGGTCGAGGTCCCCGTCGCCGTCGACGTCACCCGCCGCGAGCCCGCGCGAGATCTCGAGCAGGTCGCGCAGCGCGGCGACCTCGTCCCCGGCGTCGCGGAAGCGGCCCGCGCCGTCGTTGACGTGGACGAGGTTCGGCTCCGCGTACAGCGCCCAGGGCCGCGGCAGCGTGACGCCGGGCAGAACCTCGCCGCGGAACACGCGCCCGTTCACGGCGACGAGGTCGAGGTCGCCGTCCAGCTCGAGGTCGCAGGCCGCCGTGCCGAAGCCCGTGGTCGGAACGCTGGCGGAGAGCCCCCAGGTCCCGGTCACGTCGCGAAAACCCGCCGCGCCCTCGTTGCGGTACAGCGTGTTCGTCTCGTTCTCGAGGTGCGTCATGAAGAGGTCCGTGCGGCCGTCGCCGTCGAAGTCGCCGACGGCGACGCCCATGCCGGCCTCGGCGACGCCGTGGTTGTTGAAGGCGAGGCCCGTGCGCAGGCCCCACTCCTCGAACGTGCCGTCGCCGCGATTGTGCCAGAGGTGGTTCGCGTAGGCGTCGTTCGCCACGCACGCGTCGAGCCAGCCGTCGTCGTCGAGATCCTCCCACACGACGCCGAGACCGGCGGCGGCGCGCGCGGCGATCCCGGCGCTCGCGCTGACGTCCTCGAAGGTCCCGTCGCCGCGGTTGCGCAGCAGCACGTCGGCGACGGGCGCCATGGTCTTCGGGCCGCAGTAGTCCGGGCGGCCGGCGGCGTCGCGGCACGCGCGCTCGGGCTCGAACTCGACGTAGCGCACGACGAAGAGGTCGAGGTGCCCGTCGCGGTCGAAGTCGGCGAACTCCGCCGACGTCGACCAGCCCTCGACTCCCGCGCCCCAGTCCTCGGTCGCGTCGCGGAAGCGTCCGCCGCCCTCGTTCACGTAGAGCCGATCCGGTCCGAAGTTCGTGAGGTAGAGGTCCAGGTCCCCGTCGGCGTCCACGTCCCCGGCGGCCACGCCCATGCCGTAGCCCTCGTCGCCCAGCCCCGAGGCCTCGGTCGCGTCGCGGAACGTGCCGTCCTCCCGCTGGACGTAGAGGCGGTTGCGCGGCGCCGCGCCGTCCCATTCCGCGACCAGCGTCGGAGCGCCGTTCGTGAAGTACGCGTCGAGCCGTCCGTCGCCGTCGACGTCGATCAGCGCGCAGCCCGCCCCCATGATCTCCGGCAGCGCGAAGCGGCCGGTGGCGCACGCGCGGTGGCGGAAGTCGAGTCCGACGTCGGCCGCGACCTCCTCGAACCACGGTTCGGAGCGCGGGCCCGTGCCCCGAGGCGCGCACGAGACCGTCGCGCACCAGGCGGCGAGCAGCAAGACCGCCGCCGCTCCGCCCAGGCAGCCGCGGCGCGTCGCCTCGGCCGGAGCGGGTGCTCGGTCCTCGGGCGAACCGTCCTTCGGCGGGTGGAAGGCCGCGAACATCGGCTCGACCAGGTGGTCGTCGGGGCGGCGGTGCGAATCGTCGGTCACGGCGACCCACCCTATATACTCGCCGGGAACATGGAGCGCCTCGGATACGAGTTCCAGGACCCCGGGCTGCTCGAGCTCGCGTTCACGCACGCGTCGGTGCAGGGCTCGAGCAACAACGAGCGGCTCGAGTTCCTGGGCGACGCCGCGCTGGATCTCGTCATCGCGGAGGAGCTGTTCCACCGCCACCAGGACCTGCCCGAGGGCGACCTGACGGAGCTGAAGTCCGCGATCGTGTCGCGCAAGGGCCTCGCGCAGGCGGCGCGCGAGCTGCGCCTCGGCGAACGCGCGCGCGTCGGCGGCGGGATGCGCGACCGCGAGCTGCCCGCGTCGGTGCTCGCGAACCTGTACGAGGCGGTGCTGGGCGCCGTGTACCTCGACGGCGGCTACGAGGCCGCGCGCAGCGTCGCGCGCCGCACGCTCCACGGGGCGCTGGAGGTCGTCGAGGAGCGCCGCCGCCACGCGAATCCGAAGCAGCGGCTGCAGGAGCTCTCGCAGTCGCGCTGGAGCCGACTGCCGACCTACGACCTCGTCGAGCAGCGCGGCGAGGCCCACGCCCGCGCGTTCCTCGTCCAGGCGCGCCTCGGCACCCAGGCCTTCCCGAGCGCCTGGGGCCGCACCCGCAAGGAGGCCGAGCGCTGGGCCGCCCACGAGGCGCTGCTGGTCCTGCGCGACGAACGGCAGCGCGTTCGCGCGGACGATCCGGACGGCGCGAGAACGACGGGGCGAGCCTGAGAACGGAGGCGACCATGACCCACCCCCTGACCGTCGCGGCCCCGGGCGAGCTCGAAGTCGAGCTGACGCGCCGGTTCGAGGCCCCCCGGCAGCTCGTGTTCGACGCCTGGACCAGGCCCGAGCTCCTGCGCCAGTGGCTCGGCGTCCGCGGCGGCTGGACGATGCCCCTCTGCGAGATCGACCTGCGCGCAGGCGGGGGCTACCGCTACGTCTGGAGGCACGCGAGCGGGCAGGAGATGGGGGTGCGGGGCGTGTTCCGCGAGATCGCCGCTCCGGAGCGCGTCGTGTGTACCGAGAAGTTCGACGACCCCTGGTACGAGGGTGAGGCGCTCGTCACCAACGCACTGAGTGAAGTCGACGGCGGCACCCTGGGCACCTTGACCCTGCGCTACGGGTCGAAGGAGACCCGCGACGGCGTTCTCGCGTCCCCGATGGAGAGCGGCGTCGCCGAGGGCTACGCCGTGCTCGACGAGCTCCTCCTGAGACTGGCCTGACCCGGACGCGATCCTCCCGGGTGGAGCGTTCGAAGCCTGGCCTATACTGCGTGCCCGGCCGCCGGAATCGCGTTTGACCGTCACCCTCTCCGACCCCCCGCCTCCGCTGCTCGAGGCCGAAAAGGTGCCGTCGTTCGACGCGTTCGAGCGGCTCGTGCGCCGGCTGCACGCGCGTCGGTCGACGGTCGCGGGCGGGCTGTGGGGGTCGTCGCAGGCGCTGGTGCTGGCGGCGCTCGCGACGCGGGCCCAGGGGCCCTGGCTCGTCGTGTGCTCGAACGAGATCGAGGGCGACCTCTTCGCGGAGGACCTGCGCAGCTTCGGCGCGGAGGTGGCGACGATGCCGGCCCGCGACCCGTTCGCGAAGCGCGGCGCGGCGCAGGTCGACGTCGAGGCCGTGCGCTTGCGGCTGCAGGTCGCGCAGCGGCTGTCGGGGCCGCCGGAGCGGCGGCCGAGGATGATCGTGGCATCGGTGCTCTCGCTGCTCCAGCCGCTGCCCGACGCGGCGGAGCTCGAGCGCGAGTTCCTCGGCCTGCAGGCGCACCAGGGACTCGACGTGAACAAGCTGCTCGACCGGCTGGTCGAGTCGGGCTACACGCGTCAACCGCTGGTCGAGTCGCCCGGCGAGATCAGCCTGCGGGGCGACATCCTGGACGTGTTCCCGTTCGCCTCGGACCTGCCGCTGCGCATCGAGCTGTTCGACGACGAGATCGAGTCGCTGCGCAGCTTCGACCCCGACACGCAGCGCAGCGTCGAGACGTTTCCGCAGGTCAGGATCTGCCTCGCGAACGACGCGGGCGGCGTCGAGGACGGCGACGGGGTGCTGCCGCACGCGCTGCTCGCCCCCACGGCGACCTTCGTCGAGATCGAGCCGCTGCGCATCCAGGACGCGAGCGAGGGCCTGCGCATCCAGTCCTCGTCGCACCAGCGCGCGCTGATGCAGTGGCGCAAGTCGCTGGACGAGCACCGCCGGCTCCAGCTGCAGAGCCTGCCGGGCGCCGACGTCGACTTCGACGCGCGCACGGTTCAGGCCTTCTCCGGCGGACTGCGCGAGGCCTCGCGGCGGCTGGTCGCGGCGGTGCGCGGCGTGCCGGGCGCCGCGGGGGTGCCGCCTCCGCCGGGCGGAGGCGGCCACGCGACCGACGCGCTGCGCGCGGTGGTCGCGTGCACGACGCCGGCCGAGCAGGAGCGCTACCGGACCGTTCTGAAGGAGATCGACGCCGAGGCGGAGATCGACGTCACGGTCGGAACGCTCGCGAAGGGCTTCCACCTCCCGGCCGCGGGCCTCGTGGTCGTGCACCACCGCGAGCTCGCCGGCGTCGTCGGCGCGCGCAACCAGCAGCGCGCGAAGCCGGCGCACAAGTCGCGCGCGCTGCAGTCGTTCTTCGAGCTGAAGCGCGGCGACCTGGTCGTGCACGCGGTCCACGGGCTCGCGCGCTTTCGGGGGCTCGAGCTCATGCGGCGCGGAGGCGGCGAGGAGGAGCACCTCGAGCTCGCCTTCGCCGACGAGGTGAAGCTGTTCGTTCCCGCGTGCCGCATCGACCTGGTCCAGCGCTACATCGGCAGCGGCGCGGCGGCCGCGAAGCTCGACAAGATCGGCGGGCAGTCGTTCCGCAGGCGCAAGGAGAAGGTCGAGCGCGCGCTGCGCGACCTGGCGGCCGACATGCTCGAGGTCCAGGCCAAGCGCGACATGGCCACGCGCGACCCCTGGACCGGCGACGACGCGCTGGTCGAGTCGATGGTCGCCGAGTTCCCCTACACCGACACCGAGGACCAGGCCAAGGCCGACGCCGAGATCCGCGCCGACCTCTCCGGTCCGCGCCCGCTGGATCGGCTGCTCTGCGGCGACGTGGGCTTCGGCAAGACCGAGGTCGCCCTGCGCGCGGCGTTCCGCGTCGTGAACGGCGGCGGGCAGGTGGCCGTGCTCGTCCCGACGACCGTGCTCGCGCAGCAGCACCACCGCACGTTCGCGGCGCGCCTCGCGGACTTCCCCGTGGAGGTCGCCGGCCTCTCGCGCCACGTGCCGCCCGGGAAGCAGAAGAAGGCCATCGAGGGATTGGCCTCCGGCGCGGTCGACGTCGTGGTCGGCACGCACCGCATCCTGTCGAAGGACGTGAAGTTCAAGAACCTGGGCCTCGTCATCGTCGACGAGGAGCAGCGCTTCGGCGTGACGCACAAGGAGCACTTCAAGCGTCTCCGGGCCACGATCGACGTGCTGTCGCTCTCGGCCACGCCGATTCCGCGCACGCTGCACATGTCGATCGCCGGCCTGCGCGACATCTCGGCCCTGACCATGCCGCCGCCGGGCCGGCAGGAGATCGAGACGGTCCTCACGACCATCCAGGACGAGAACCAGGTGCGCCAGGCGCTCCTGCGCGAAAAGCAGCGCGGCGGGCAGGTGTTCGTGCTGCACAACCGCGTGCACTCGATCGAGGAGGTCGCGCGCTGGCTGCAGGAGCTCGTGCCCGAGTGCACGTATGCCATCGGACACGGGCAGATGGGCGCGCGCGAGCTCGACCGGGTCATGACGAGCTTCATCCGCGGCGACGTCGACGTGCTCGTGGCGACGACGATCGTCGAGAACGGCATCGACATCCCCTCGGCCGGGACGATCCTGATCCACGAGGCCGACCGCTTCGGCCTGAGCGAGCTGCACCAGCTGCGCGGTCGCGTCGGACGCGGCGCGCACAAGGCGTATTGCTATCTCCTGGTCGACAAGTACAAGCCGATCCGCCAGATCGCGCGCGAGCGTCTGCAGGCGCTGGTCGAGATGAACCAGCTCGGCGCGGGTTTCGGGATCAGCATGAAGGACCTCGAGATCCGCGGCGCCGGGAACATCCTGGGCCCGGAGCAGTCCGGCCACATCGCCGCGATCGGCTACGACATGTACTGCCGGCTCCTGAAGTCGACCGTCGAGCGGCTGCGCGCCGGGGGCAGCGACGCCGCGCCCGAGGACGCCGTCGACCCGGTCGCGGGCGTCGAGCTCGAGCTGGGCCTGCGCGCCTTCCTGCCGCACGACTGGGTGCCGTCGCAGGAGACGCGCATCGAGATCCTGCGCGAGCTGGACGACGTCCACACGACCGAGGAGGCCGCGCAGGCCGCCGACAGCCTGCGCGACCGCTACGGCCGCCTGCCGCCGGAGGCCGCACAGCTCGTGCGGACCTTCCGGCTGCGCGGGACGCTGGCCGCGCTGGGCGTGCGCCGGCTGGCCTGGCGCGAGGACACGTACCTGCTCGAGTTCGAGGACCGCGTGCTGCTCGAGGGCGCGCTGCTGCGTCCGGGGGTCGAATTCCGGCCGCTGCGGGCCGGCCAGGGCCTCCTGGTCGTGCCCCGCGACCGGCGCGACCCCGAGTCCGCCCTGGACTGGATCGAGGGCCTCTTGAGCGACGCGCGCCCGCAGTGAAGAATCGTCGAGGACCTCCGGCGCGCGCCGGCGAGCCGCCCCGCACCATGAACGACTTCTCCCGCCATCCTCTCGCGCTCGCGTTGCTCCTCGTCCCCTCGATCAAGGGCTCCGCCCAGGACCCGGCCGCGCGGGACGAGGGCTGGCAGCTCATCGACCGCATCGCGGTGACGGTGAACGAGGAGGCCCGCACCGAGCAGTTCCTGATGGCGGGCATCCTCCGCGGCCAGCAGCCCGTGACGACGCCCGAGGAGATCGACGGGCGGTACCAGGAGGTCCTGACCGACGAGGTCAAGGAGATGCTCGTGGTCCAGGCCGGCAAGGACCTCGGGTTCGATCCGGCGATCCTCGAGCGGCAGGTCGACTACGTCCTGGAGCAGCACCGCGAGCGGCTGGGGATCGAAGGCGTGTCGCGCTACCTGCGGGGGCGCGGCTTCTCGTCGGCCGAGTACCGCGACGAGGCGCGCCGCGAGGTCTACGCCACGGCCTGGGAGCGCTACGTCATCGGGCAAGAGACCGGCCCGAACGGGCGCCAGAGCCGGGACAGCTTCGTGCGGCCGGGCCAGATCTGGTTCGCGTACGAGCAGAACCGCAACGCGCTCTCCGTGCCGACGACCGTGCAGGTCCAGCAGCTCATCGTCGGCGCGGCCGCGGTGGGCGGCGGAGACGCCGCCGAGCGCCTCGCGACCGACCTGCGGACCCAGATCGTCGAGGACGGCGCCGACTTCGGAGAGCTGGCGGAGATCTACGGCCAGACCGAGCCGGGCACCAAGGGCGTCACACGCTGGCTGCCGGTCGGCGACCTGTGCTCGCGCTTCCCGATCCTCTGCACGGGCTTCCTGGACGACGCCGAGGTCGGGGAGATCTCGAACGTCCTGCCCTGGCGGCGGGACGGGGTGCTGATCGGCTACATCGTGCTGAAGCTCCTGGGCCGCAAGGAGGG
>CAYGPA010000082.1:0-13981 GCA_964351535.1 uncultured Planctomycetaceae bacterium | reverse complement strand
CCAGCATCGTCGCGCGCGAGGAGTTCCTGCGCGCGCTCGCGGACCTCTCGGAGGAATACGCCGTCGACCTGAGCAAGGGCGCCGGCCCGCCGGTCGACGCCGCCGGCCGCGCGTTCGTGGCGCTGCACGGCGCCGAGAAGCTCGGCCTGGTCGCCAAGCTGCACTTCAAGAACACCGAGAAGTTCGGTGGCTGACACCTTCCAGGAAGTGCCGTTCGTCGCCATGGCGGGGACCGGCAACACCTTCGCCGTCGTCGAGTGGCGCGCGGCGGGTGACGAGGACACTCGCGCGCAGCTGGCGCGCGAGCTCTGCGCGCCCGTCCCGGGAACGGAGACGCGCTTCGACGGCGTCCTCGTCGTCGCGACTCACGGCGTGGCCCGCGCCGACGTGGCCATGGAGGTGTGGAACGCCGACGGCAGCCGCGCGGCGGCCTGCGGCAACGGCCTGCGCGTCGTGGGGAAGTACGTCGGCGAGCGCGCGGGCGCCGGCTGCGACGCGCTGCGCGTCTTGACCGATTCCGGAGTGCGTGACGTCGACCTCGAGCGCGCCGCCGGCCGGGTCGTGCGCGCGACCGCGACGCTGGGCCGCGCGACGCCCTTCGCGGGCGGGGTCGTTCGCCACGCAGCGCGCGAGCTCGCGCCGGACTGGATCGAGGTCGGCAACCGCCATGCGGTGCTGTTCGCGCCGGACGCGACCCTGGACGAGCTTCGCGAGCTCGGCCCCGTCGTCGAGCGCTCGTTCGCGGGCGGCGTGAACGTCGAGCTCGTCGCGCCGCCTGCGAAGCGCGGCCTCCCGTTCACAGTGCGCGTGTGGGAGCGCGGCGTCGGCGAGACCGCCGCGTGCGGGTCGGGCGCCTGTGCCGTCGCCACGGCCGCGCGGGCGCGCGACCTCGTCGGCGACGTGGTCGACCTCGACTTTCCCGGCGGCCGACTGCGCGTCACGTGGACGGACGACGAGGAGTGCCGCTTGACGGGCGACTGCGAGGAGCTCGGACCCGGCGTCATCGCCTTCGCGACACGCGCTGCCGCGCTGCGGACGAAGGGCGCGAGCTAGGCGACCCCGATGGGCTACCTGCTGCACATTCTCCTCGCCGTCGGCGCGCAGGCGCTCGTCGAGACGGGCGTCGTGCTTCCGGGGCAGCGGCCGTGGGTCGTGCTCGCGCTCGCGGCCGTGCCGCACCTGCTCGGCTGGGGCGTGCACCGCGCGTCGATGCGCGGGCGCTTCCGCACCGCGGACTTCACGTACCAGCTGCTCGTGTGGAGCCCGCCGGTGCTGCACTACATGGCCCTCTCGACGTCCGGCTGGCTCGGGCTGCTCGAGGGCTGGACCGGCGCATCGCCGCGCTTCCTCGACTGGCCGCACCCCGCGCAGCTGCTCGCGTTCGCGCCGTTCGTCCTCTACGGACTGCTGTCGATCGACGCGCGCGCGCGGCTCGGCGGAGCGCGCTCCGCTTCGATCGCGCACCTGCGCCACTTCCACGCGCGCATGTTCGTCTCGGCGCTCGTTCCGATCGTCCTCTACGTGCTCGTCAGCTGGCTCGCGGGCCTCGTGCCCGGGCTGCGCGTGAACGTCGAGGAGGTCGCGGTCTGGAGCGCGCTGTTCACGACCGTCCTCGCGCTGGCGTTCCTCGCGGTCCTGCCCTGGGTGCTGTGCAACACCTGGGAGACGGCGTCGCTGGCTCCCGGCGTGCAGAGGACGCTGCTCGAGTCCGTCGCGCGCCGCGCGGAGTTCCGCTGCCGCGACCTGCTCGTGTGGCGCACCGGGAACATGCTCGCGAACGCGGCCATCGTCGGCGTGCTGCCGCGCGGGCGGTACGTGCTGTTCTCCGACTCGCTGCTCGCCCAGCTCCCGCTGCGCGAGCTCGCGGCCGTGTTCGCGCACGAGATCGGCCACGCGCGGCGCCGGCACGTGCTCGTCTTCGTCGCGTGGTCGGCGGTGTTCTTCCTCGCGGCCGACCTGCTGGTCTCGCGCTTCTTCGTGGGCAGCGAGCTCGGCATCGGCGGCGTGCTCGTCGTCGTCGTGGGGGCGTGGTACGCGATGCTGGGATTTCTGTCGCGTCGGTTCGAGCTGGAGGCCGACCTCGAGAGCTACACGCTGACCGGCGACGCCGACGCGCTGATCGCCGCGCTCGAGCTCGTCGGCGGCGTGCACACGCGCCGCGACTCGTCGTGGCGGCACTTCAGCACCAGCGACCGCGTGCGCTTCCTGCGCTCCGTCGAGAGCGACGCCGCCGCGGGCGAGAAGCTGCGGCGCACGCTGAGGCGCTGGTCGCGCCTCGGCTACGCCCTCGCCGGAGTGCTCGTGGTGCTGGAGGTCGTGTCCCTCACCGGCACGTGGAACCAGGACCGCGTGATGGTCGACCTGCGCACGGGCGACTACCGCGGCGCGCTCGCCCGCGCCGAGGGCGGAGCGCTGTCCGAGGACCTCGAGCAGCTCGTGCGCCGCGGCGCGCAGCTCGCCGAGGACGGCGACCCCACGCCGGACGGGCTGGCCGCGCGCGCCCGCGCCGCGCTGCGCGCCGGCGACGCGGAGCTCGCCATCGCCGCGCTGGACCTCGCCGCGCTGCGCGGCCGCGACGACCTGCGTCCGGTGCGCGACGCGGTCGCCCTCGCCGCGGACGACCGCACCGGCCAGGGCCGCGGCCGCGCCGCCGGCCGCGCGGCCGCCTGGCGCGCGGAGCTCGAGGGCTTCCTGGCGCGCCTGCCCTGAAGCCGTCCTGGGCCCGCGGCGCACGCCGTGCCCGTCGAACCGCGCTGAGGAGCTGCCTCGTCTCCGCGCCGGCGTTATCCTGGCGGGCATGCGACGCAAGCTCCTCCTGCCGCTCGGGATCGTGGGATTCCTGCTCGCGTGGATGGTCCTGCACATGGTGGACGGGAGCCGCTCGAACCCGATGCTCGCCGTGCGCGACGTGGCGGTGGAGCGGGGTCTCGCCTCGGAGGACGCGTACGTGCGCTCCGCCCGCTACGGATCGCATTTCTTCCGGCGCTACGCCCAGGGCACGCTGGAGGAGCCCGGCGGAGCCGGCGAGGTGACCGTCCGCCTGGAGAAGTGGCTGCCGTTCGCCGACTGGACCGTCGTGGAAGTCCGCACCGAGCGCTGAAGCGCGCGCTTCACAGACTGCGGCGCGGCGTGAACACGACGTTGGCGACCAGCAGGCCGCCGACGAGAGCGACGGCGACGAGGGCCATGCGGAAGGCCGTCTCCACGCCCGAGACCACGTCGTTCGCGAGGAACGACGCGAGGCTCCGGTAGCCGATGCTGCCGGGCACGAGCATCAGGATGCCGGGCAGCAGCGGCACGGAGGCGGGGCGGTCGAGGCGGTGCGCGTAGACGTTGCTGCCGAGGCCGATCGCGAGGGCGCCGACGAACCCGCCGAGCTCGGGGCCCAGCACCAGGGCGCCGGTGCGCGCTCCGCCGAAGGCCAGCATGCCCGCGGCGAGGATCCAGCCCAGCTCGCTCAAGCGCGCCTGGAAGAGGACCAGGAACGCGCCGGAGCTGAGCGCGACGGCGATCCACGACGTCCAGACCGGCAGCGGAGTGAGCGGTGGGGTCGGGGGCGCCTCCACGATCAGCGCGGCGAGCTCGCGGCCCAGCGCCACGCCGAGTCCGATCGTCAGGAACACGACGAGCACGCCCGCGAGGCGCGTGGTGCCCGACATCAGGTGCCGCGTGGCCATCTCGGTCAGGCCCAGCGTCAGCGACAGGCCCGGGACGATGGCGATCAGCGCGCTGAGGATCACGACCTGCGTCTGCAGCCCGGGCAGGAGCGCGGCGGCGAGGCCGGTCAGGAAGGCGGCGAGGAACGCCGCGGTGGGCTCGAAGATGCGGGTCGCGGTCGAGCGGCGGCCGAGCACCCTCGCCAGGACGCCGGTGAGCACTCCCAGCGTCAACGCCAGGCTCAGCTCGACCCCGTTGCCGCCGAAGAGCACGGCCGCGCCCGCGGAGGCCACGCCGTAGCTCACGGCCGTGGCCAGGCCGCTGTAGCGCGGCGGCGCCTTGGCGATGCCGTCGAGTCGATGCGTTCCCTCGCGCGGCGTGCAGCGCCCGGCCTCGACGTCGTCGCGGACCGCGTCGAGCTCCATCAGCGCGCCCAGGTCGATGTCCCGCGCGCGCGTGGAGAGCAGGTGCGTGCGCTGCGCCACGCCGCGCCCGAAGGCGGCCATGAGCAGCGTCGGCGTCGAGAACACCTCGGCCGTCACGCCCAGGCTGTCGGCGCAGCGGATCACGGTGTCGTCCAGCCGGTGGGCGGGCGTCCCGTACCCGTGCAGGAGCTGGGCGAGACGCACGAGGAACGCGAAGCGCGGACGGTCCGGGAGACCGTCGGCGGCTTCCGGCTCGTCGTCGGCCGGCTCGTCGTTGGATCGGAAGGCGGAGAACTCGTTCATGGGAGCGCCGAGCGGGCCTACAAGGTCGTTCGCCGGTCCCCGCGCCCGGGTCCGCGCGGGATCCGCGCCCGGAAACTCCCGGGGACCGGGGAGCATCCAAGCCACGTCATGATCACGCTTCGCAGGTCCGAGGAACGCGGCCACGCCGACCACGGCTGGCTGGACACCTATCACACCTTCTCGTTCGCCGAATACTGGAACCCCGAGTTCATGGGCTTCGGTCCGCTGCGCGTCCTGAACCAGGACCGCGTCGCGGCGTCGCGCGGCTTCGGCACGCACGGTCACCGCGACATGGAGATCGTCACCTACGTGCTGGGCGGCGCCCTCGAGCACCGCGACAGCCTCGGGAACGGGTCGCGCATCCTGCCCGGCGAGGTCCAGCTCATGTCCGCGGGCACGGGCGTCACGCACAGCGAGTTCAACGCCTCGTCCGAGGAGGAGCTCGAGTTCCTGCAGATGTGGATCGTCCCGCGCGAGCCGGGCACCGAGCCGCGCTACGAGCAGCGCGCCTTCGACGACCTGGACGGTCAGCTGCGGCTGGTCGTGTCCCCCGACGGAGAGGACGGCTCGCTGACCATCGCACAGGACGCGCGCCTGTTCGCCGGGACGCTGCGCGCCGGCGACCGCGTCGAGTCCCCGCTGGGCGCCGGGCGTTCGGCGTGGCTGCACGTCGCGCGCGGCGAGCTCCGGCTGAACGGTGAGCTCCTGGGCCCGGGCGACGGCGCCGCGGTTCAAGCCGAGCCCGGCGTCGTGCTGCAGTCCGAGGGGCCTGCCGACGTCGTGTTGTGGGAGCTGCCCGCGGCCGGGTGACCGCTGCGCGGACGCGGGCGGCGCCGGCTCAGTAGGACAGCCCGTTCTTCCGCAGGTGGAGGCTCGGCTCGCCCTCGCGGGAGACGCGGCCCTCGGTGACGGTGCCGAAGACGACGATGTGGTCCCCCGCGTCGTGCTCGCCCGTCAGGCGGCACTCGAGGCTGGCCAGGGCGTCGGTGAAGAGCGGGGAGCCGGCCGCGCCCGGCGTCAGGTTCTGGCCGTCGAAGGGGCTCTCGCCCTCGGGGAGCTTGCCGAGGAAGCGGGTCATCAGGCGTCTCGACACGCTGTCGAGGATGGAGACCCCGAAGGCCCCGCTCTTGCGGACGGCCGCGAGGTGGGCCCGGTCGCGGCCGATCGCGACGCAGACCGTCGGCGGGTCGAAGGCGACCTGCATCACGAAGGAGCCCAGGAAGCCCAGGGGGCCCTCCGGGGTGGACGTGGTGACGAGGTAGAGACCCGTGGGGATGCGGCCCAGGGCGCGGGCGAGGGGAGAGAGCTCTTGGTCGGCCATGGCGGCCAGGATAGCGGCCGGCCGTCGCCGGGGAAGTCCCTCCCACGCGCCCACCATATACATATGTAGAGGGCGCGCTGGAAACCGGCCCGGAGGACCGGATAATGCGGGGTCTGTAGCCTCCTGAGCGAGCTGCAGGAGAACCCCCATGAGCGGACCCGACGAACCGAAAGTGCCCTCCTACGAGGAGAACATCGAGCCCCGGCTGGTCGAGCGCGAGATGCGCGAGTCGTACCTCACGTACGCACTCAGCGTCATCCACTCGCGCGCGCTGCCCGACGTGCGCGATGGCCTCAAACCGTCCCAGCGCCGGATCCTCGTGGCGATGGACGACCTCAACCTGTCGCCGCGCGCGAAGTACCGCAAGTGCGCGAAGATCGCCGGCGACACGTCGGGCAACTACCACCCGCACGGCGAGTCGGTGATCTACCCGACGCTCGTGCGCCTCGCCCAGCCGTTCTCGACGCGCTACCCGCTCATCGACGGTCAGGGCAACTTCGGTTCGATCGACGGCGACCCCCCGGCCGCCATGCGCTACACCGAGGCGAAGATGCACGGCACGGCCGTCGAGATGCTCGACGACCTCGACCGCGAGACCGTCGACCGCCAGGCGAACTACGACGAGTCGCGCACCGAGCCCGTCGTGCTGCCGGGGCGCTTCCCGAACCTCCTGTGCAACGGCTCGGACGGGATCGCCGTCGGCATGGCGACCAGCCTGCCGCCGCACAACCTGCGCGAGGTGATCACCGCCCTGCGCGCCGTGCTGAAGGACTCGAACGTCACGCTGCAGGAGCTCTGCACGATCGTCACGGGTCCGGACTTCCCGACCGGCGGCATCATCATGGGCCGTCGCGGGATCTACGAGGCCTACACCACCGGCCGCGGCCGCGTGCTCCTGCGTGCGCGTCACCACGTCGAGGACCTGCGCACGAAGCAGATCCTCGTCATCGACGAGATTCCGTACCAGGTCCGCAAGACCAACATCATCGAGAAGATCGTCGACGTCGTGAAGGATGGCCGCATCACCGGCATCTCCGACGTGCGCGACGAGTCCGACCGCACCGGGCTGCGCCTGGTGATCGAGCTGAAGAAGGGCGAGGACCCGCAGGTCATCGCCAACCAGCTCTTCCAGTACACGCCGCTGCAGACGACGCAGAGCATCATCAACCTGGTCGTCGACAACCGCCAGCCGCGAACGCTGACGCTGCGCGGCCTGCTCGACGCCTACATCGTGCACCGCAAGGAGGTCCTGCGGCGCCGCACCACCTTCCTGCTGCGGAAGGCCGAGGAGCGGATGCACGTCGTCGAGGGCCTGCGGATCGCCGTCGACAACATCGACGAGGTCATCCGCATCGTCCGGGCGAGCCAGAGCACCGACGAAGCCAAGACGGACCTCTGCGCGGCGTTCAAGCTCAGCGATCGCCAGGCCCAGGCGATCGTCGACATGCGCCTCGGCCGCCTGACCGGGCTCGAGCGCGAGAAGCTCGAGGAGGAGTACGTCGCGCTGACCGCCGAGATCGCCGACCTGAAGGACATCCTCAACCGCGAGTCGCGCGTCGTGGACATGATCCTCGCCGACCTCGACGACCTCGAGAAGAAGTACGGGGACGACCGCCGCACCGAGATCTCGACCGAGGAGATCGACTCCTCCTTCGACATCGAGGAGCTGATCACCGAGGAGATGATGGTGGTCACCTTCTCGCACGAGGGCTACGTCAAGCGCGTTCCGCTCGAGGTCTACCGCGCGCAGAGTCGCGGCGGCCGCGGCATCCGCGGAGGCGACTCCAAGGAAGGCGACGTCCTGCGCCAGCTCTTCGTCGCGGGCACGCACGACTACGTGCTGTTCTTCTCGAACCGCGGCAAGGTCTACTGGCGCAAGGTCTACCAGCTGCCCGAGGCCTCGCGGACGTCCGCCGGCCGTGCGCTGTCGAACGTGATCGAGCTCGACAAGGACGAGCGCGTCACGAACCTCCTGCGCGTCCCCAGCTTCGACGCACAGAGCCACGTGTTCTTCGCCACGCGCCGCGGCACGGTCAAGAAGACGGCCCTCGAGGCCTACTCGCGCCCCAAGCGCGGCGGCATCAAGGCCATCCTGCTCGAAGAGGGCGACGAGGTCGTCGCCGTCGGCCTCACGCAGCCCGGCGACTCGATCGTGCTGGGCTCGGTCAACGGTCAGGCCATCCGCTTCGACGACGTCGCGGTGCGCCCGATGGGCCGCACGTCGCGCGGCGTGCGCGGCATCCGGCTGAAGGAGGGCGACGAGGTCGTCGACATGATCGTCGCGCGCCCGGACACGTACCTGCTGACCGCCTGCGAGAGCGGCCACGGCAAGCGCACACCGATCGACGAGTACCCGATCAAGGGACGCGGGGGCCAGGGCGTCATCAACATCCGGACCACCGGCCGCAACGGCCGCGTGATCGGCATGGCGATGTGCGCCGATGGCGACGACTGCATCTACATCACCGAGGGCGGCATGCTCGTGCGCTCGCCGGTGTCGGAGATGCGTCCGATGGGCCGCAGCACGCAGGGCGTGCGTCTGGTCAACCTGAAGAAGGAGGACCGCCTCGTGGCGATCGAGATCGTCAAGCAGGAGGACCTCGTGGCCTACGGCCTCACGGACGATGGAGGCGACGCCGGTGGCGAAGCCTCCGGCGCCCAGCCGGCACCGGGCGTCGGAATCGCGCCGCCGCCGCCGACGGCGGATGGCAATGCCGCCGACGAAGCCGCCGACGACGCCGAGGGAGCCGAGGGAGCCGAAGAGTGAGCCTGCGCGACCGCCTCGACGCCGACGTCAAGGACGCCATGCGCGCACGCGACGACGTCGCGCGCGACACGCTGCGCATGGTGATCTCCGAGATCAAGAAGCAGGAGATCGACGGCGACAAGGACCTCGACGAGCCGGCCGTTGCCGCCGTCGTGGCCAAGGCCGCGAAGACGCGCCAGGAGAGCCTCGAGGTCTACGAGAAGGCCGGCCGCGACGACCTCGCCGCGACCGAACGCGCCCAGCTCGCCGTCCTCGAGCGCTACCTCCCCAAGCAGCTCTCCGAGGACGAGACCCGCGCGCTGGTCACCGACGTCATCCAGCGCCTCGGCGTCACGTCGAAGAAGGACGTCGGCCGCGTGATGAAAGAGGTCATGTCGACCCACCGCGGCCTCGTCGACGGCAAGCGCGTGCAGGCGCTCGCCTCCGAGCAGCTCGACTGACTCACCAGGGACGCGCCGCGAGGCGCCCGGCGCGACGAACGGCCGCCTGGGCGGGCACCACCCACCCGGGCAGCGGCCGGAAGCCCTGCTGGCCGTGGCGTCGCCCAGCCGCGCGCTGATCCGCGAGGCTCGCGTGGAACACCACCTGGAACGCGAGCGCGGGGTCGTCGCTGCCCACGTGAAGGCGGCTGCGGTCGCCCTCCTGCCGGACGGCGACGCTGTAGCGGCTGCGGCCGCGTCGGAACTCGCCGCGCCGGTCGCCGCGGCTCAGCGGCGTGAAGACGACCCCGCTCCGCCGGATCCCGAAGCGCTGCAGCGTCGCGCGGGCCGTGGCGTAGACCTCCTTCGGCGAGCCGTCCAGGTCCGCGAAGGATCCGTGACGAAGCTCGTTCACCTCGCACGCGGGGAGCACGGCGAGCGCCAGCAGCGCGACGACGACGCGAGCGACTCCAGCGCGCGCGCGGCGCCGGCCCGTCGGCGCTCGGAAGCGGCACGGCGTCTCGGTGTTCATGGGGGGTCAGGGCCGGCGCGGAGAGCCTGTCCAGGTCGTCGTCGAGGGTGGTATCTCCGACCACTCCGGAATACGCTAAGGAGCCACCGATCTGGACGGCCAGAACTTTCAGGAGTTTCTGAAGGTTGGCGTCCGGTGGAGGGAAGCACCCCCTTGGAAGCGCTCAACGAAGTCCGGGACGAGTTCACCCAGCTGTGGGGCCAGATGGGGCCCCTGTGGGGGGTCTCGCCGGCGACGGCGCGCGTCTACGGCTGGCTGATCGGCCAGCAGGACCCCGCGGACGCGGAGTCGATCCGCGCCGGCCTGCAGATGAGCCGCGGGGCCGTCAGCATGGCCTGCCGCGAGCTGCAGGACTGGGGCCTCGTGTTCCCCGAGCGCGTCCCCGGCTCGCGGCGCGTCTCCTACCGACCCGAGACGGACCTCGAGAAGGCCATCCGCAGCATCGTCCAGACGCGCAAGCGCCGCGAGTGGGACCCGATGAAGGAGCGCATCGCGGCCTGCCTCGACCGGCTGCGCGGCGAGCGCTCCAAGGAGGCGCAGGTCTTCCGCGAGCGACTGCAGGACATCGGGTCGATCGTCGGCGTGGCCGACTCCCTCGCGGAGCAGTTCCTGAAGGGCGGAGTCCTGACCAAGTTCGGCCTCAAGGCGCTGGTCCGCCGCGCGCGTCGGGCGCAGAAGAGTCGCGGGTGAGCCCGCTCGCTCGTTATCGTCTTGGTTCGAGCACGGCCGGTGAGCCGAGAAGCAGAGGAGAACGGAATCGATGAAGATCCTGGTTGCCGGGGCATCCGGATTCGTGGGTGGACACCTGCTCGAGCGGCTGCGGCTCGCGGGTCACGAGCTCTCGACCGTCGGGCGCGGACCGTCCACGGACTTCGGCTGGTCGCCGCAGGAGATCGAAGAGGCCGTCGGCGCGGCCGACGCCGTCGTCAACCTCGCGGGCGCGAACCTCTTCGACGGCCGCTGGACCGCGCAGCGTAAAGAGACGCTGCGCCGCAGCCGCACCGACACGACCCAGCGCCTGGCCGTGGCGGCCGCGCGAACCGGACTCGGCTGCTTCGTCAACGCATCCGCCGTGGGGTACTACGGGCCCTCGGATCAGGTCGGTCTGACGGAGGATGCTCCCGCCGGTGACGATTTCCTCGCCGGCATCTGCCGCGAGTGGGAGGAGTCGACCGCGGCCGCCGTCGACGCTGGGGTGCGCACGTGCATTGTGCGCACCGGCGTCGTGCTGGGCGAGGACGGCGGCGCGTTGAAGACGATGCTGCCGATCTTCAAGAAGGGACTCGGCGGCCCGCTCGGTCACGGGCGCCAGTGGTTCCCGTGGATCCACGTCGACGACCTCGTGTCGATCTACCGCTTCCTGATCGAGAAAGACGACGTGGAGGGAGTCTTCAACGCGGTCTCACCGAACCCGGTCACGAACAAGACCTTCACGCGCTCGCTGTCGAAGGTCCTGCGGCGCCCGGCGCTCTTTCCCGCTCCGGCGTTCGCCCTGCGCCTGGCCCTGGGCGAGGTGGCGGACGTGCTGCTGACCGGACAGAACGTCGCTCCGAAGCGCCTGCAGGAGGCCGGATTCAACTTCCGCAACGCCCAGCTCGAGCCCGCGCTGCGCAGCATCCTGTCCTGAACGCCGGAGGCGCGGACGTTTCGCGCGGAGGTTCGTGAACTTCGGGAGTCCGGGCCGTAGGACAGGCGTCCTCGTCCGCTGTCCTGGAGACTCCCCATGACCCTGTCGAAGTCCCTCGGTGTCGCCGTCACGTCGCTGGTGCTGTGCACCGCGCTCTTCTCCATAGCGCGCGCCGCGGTCGACGGGGGTGTCGAAGAGCCGGCGCAGGCCGCACCGGCGCGCACGCTGCGCGGCGTGCTGGTCGAGGACGGGCGCTTCACGTCGTTCCTCGCGGCGCTGCAGGCCGCCGGGCTCGCGCGCCTCCTCGACGGCGAGGAGTCCTGGACGATCTTCGCGCCGACCGACGAGGCGTGGGCCACGCTGGACGATTCCGCGCGCGCGCAGCTCTCGGTGGAGGAGAACCGCGGCGAGCTGATCCGCCTCGTCAGCCACCACGTCGTGCAGGGCGCGAACACGCTCGAAGACCTCGGCCGGATCGTGCGCTTCCCGTCGCTGCACGGCACCAACCTGGCGCTGCGCAGGGTGTCGGACGACGTCTACGCGGTCGACGCCGCGCGCCTGGTCGAGATCGACGTGTCGGCGACGAACGGGATCGTGCACGTGCTGGACGCGCCGCTGATCCCGCCCGGGCTCACGATCGTGTCGCCGCGGAGCCTGTACGGCGGCGGCCTGCACGCGTACGCGATCGACCCGGTCCACTCCGCCGTGCTCTTCCGCGTGATGCACATGGAGATCGGAGCGTGCTGGGGCTGGTTTCGCGAGTTCGAGGGCACGCTGACCGTCGACACCGACGATCCGAGCACGGCGTCGCTCTCGATGAAGGTGAACGTCGCCAGCATCGACACGGGGCACGCCTACCGCGACGGCATCCTGCGCGAGAAGGGCTTCTTCCACACCGACGAGTACCCCGACATGGTGTACGAGAGCCGCGAGGTCGAGGTGCTCGGGGACGGCCGCATGGTCCTGCGCGGCGACCTGACCTGGCGCGAGATCACGAAGCCCGTCGACTGCACCGTGCGCAAGCTGGGCGAGGGCACCTTCGGCCCGCGCGAGTACCGCGTGGGCTACGAGGGCGAGTTCTCGATCCGGCGCAGCGACTTCGGAGTCGCCTTCGGGATCCCCGACGTCGCCGGCGACGAGGTTCGCGTAACCGTCGCGCTGGAGAGCGTCCGCGACCTGGAGCGCGGCCGCTGAGGCCGCAACCACGGTCACGATCCGCCAGGCGCTACGCCTCGCGGATCCAGCGCACGAGCTCGCGCGGGGTCGGCGGCTTGCCGTAGAGCAGGACGCCGACGCGGAAGATCTTGGCGCAGGCCCAGACCGAGGCCCAGACGGTCACGAGGCCGAGGGCGGTCGTCGCGGCGATCTGCCAGAACGGGATCGTCTCGGTGCCGGCGATGCGCAGCACCATGACGAAGGGCGACAGCGGCGGGATGAAGCTCAGGGCGACCGCCGTCGACGAGTTGGGCTCGTCGGACACGACGAACCAGAGGAAGAAGGGGACCATGAAGATCAGCGTGATCGGTCCCATGAACGTCTGGGCGTCGCGCAGCTCGTTGACCGCGCTGCCGACCGCCGCCATCAGCGCGGCGATCGTGAAGTAAGCGATGAAGAAGTAGATCGCGAGGTACAGGAGCTTGTGCAGCGGGACCAGGTGGCCGACGCCGAAGCGGTCGGCCGAGGCGGCGCCGAGGATGGCGTAGAGCGCGAGCATCGCGAGCCCCACCGCCGCCTGGCCGAGGATCTTCCCGGCCATCAGCTGCATGGGGCTGACGGCGGACAGCAGCACCTCCATGACGCGGTTGCTCTTCTCCTCGATCGTCGACGTCAGCAGGTACTGGCCGCCGATCCAGGAGCTCATCCAGAGCAGCATCATGAAGCCGAAGGGCACGAAGATGCGCGCGAGCTCGTTCTCGCGGGTCTCGCCCTCGGCGGTGATCGTCGAGCGGATCGCGGTCGGCGGGCGCAGCAGCGCGCGCGTCTTCTCGAGGTCGAGCTGCGAGCGATCGGCGCGCGCGCGCACGACGGCGCGCGACAGGCGGTCCTCGATCAGGTCGCCGTGCCGGCGCGAGAGGTCGGCGGGCAGGTACAGCTCGAAGGCGTTCGACTCGGTCGTCGGCACCATCACGCTCTCGCGGTAGAGCGCCACGCCGATCAGCTCGCCGTCCAGCACGCGCTGCTTGGCGGTCTCGACGTCGTCGGTGCTCTCGACGGTGACCGCGGGCACCAGCGCGTCCTTCAGGCGCTCGATCTGGTCCTCGACGGGGGCGCGGAACTGCTCGGGCATGTTCTCGATCGCCGCTTCGAGGCCGGCGAGCTGCTCGTCGCGATCGGCGCCGATGCGCGCGGGGTCGAGCTCGACCTCGACGGCCGCGAGCACGAGGCCCGTCGGGTCGACGACGGCCAGCGCGCCCTCGAGCTTCTTCGGCGGCGTCTGCAGCAGCACCGGCAGCACGATCGCCGCCACGAACATCACGATCGGTCCGAAGACGGCCGCGAGCAGGAAGCTCTTGGTCAGCGCGGTGTGTTTGAACTCGCGCCAGGCGACGGTGAGGATCTTGCTCATACCTGGCTGAGCTCCTCGCGCGCCTGGTCCGCGGCGGCCTGTCCCTCGGCCTGTTCGACGAGCTGCACGAACACCTCCTCGAGCGTCGGACGGCGCAGCTCGACCGAGCGCATGGGCCCGAGCTCCAGCAGCCGCCGCAGGATGGCCTGCGCGTCGACGTCGTCCTCGAGCGTGAGCTCCGCGACCGTCGAACCGGGCGAGCGGTGCACGCCGCGAACGCCGGGCACGCCGTGGAGGTCGAGGTGCGGGTCGAGCGGCTCGCAGCCGATCGTGCGCGGGTCGAACTCGCGCCGCACCTCGTCGAGCGTCGCGTCGAGCAGCTTCACGCCGTGGTGGATCAGGAACAGCCGGTCGCAGATCTGCT
>CAYGPA010000081.1:0-14087 GCA_964351535.1 uncultured Planctomycetaceae bacterium | reverse complement strand
CGCCGCGGCGGAAGGCCTCCAGCGCGAGCAGCGGATCCTTGCGCTCGATCAGGTGGCCCACGCACAGCACGAGCGGTTGGTGCGGGTCCAGTCCCAGCGTCGCGCGCGCCCGCGCCCGGTCGGCGGGAGCGAAGCGCTGCAGGTCGACGCCGTTCGGAACCAGGCAGCCGCGCCCGGGCCGCCCGGCGAGGGCGTCCATGCGCGTCACGAGGTCCTGGGACACGCCGCACCAGCCGTGCGCCGCCTGCAGGCAGCGCGCGAGCTCCGCGCCGAGCCCGGCCTCGCCCGCAACCTGCAGCACGTCGCTTCCGCGACCCGAGACGACCGTCGCGATCCCGCGTGCGGCCAGCGCCGGAACCGCGGCCGCCGCGGGCCAGGCGTAGTCGCAGACGACGACGTCGGGCTGCCCCGACGCGAGGAGGGTGGACACCCCGCGCGCCGCGAAGCGTCCGGCGTTCCCGAGCGCGCGGCCGGGCACGTGGACGTAGCGCGGACGCGCGATCGCGAGGCCGCCGCGCTGCTCGGTCCTCGCCGTCGCGGCGATGTCCGTCCAGTCCGAGCGCGCCAGCGCCCGCGCCAGCGCCGCCGGAGGAGCGTGGGGCAGCGGCTGGACGACGCGGACCCCGTGACCGCGCGCGAGCATGCCGAGCCAGCGCCGCTCGGCGAAGATCCCCTCGAACGGGCGCACCGCGGAGGGGTACAGGGACGTCAGGACGGCGACGTTCATCCCGCGAGGTCGCGGACCCCGTGGCGCCGCCGCCAGTGTTCCAGGACGAGCAGGCTCCACAGCAGGCGGCCGTGGTCGCGCGCGCCGGAGCGGTGCTCCTCGAGCCGCGCGCGCAGCACGCGGCGGTCGAACCACGTCTCCGGCAGCGTCTCCACGGCCTCGCTCGCCGCATCCCGCAGCGGACCGCGGAGCCACGCGGCGAGCGGCGTGTCGAAGCCGCGCTTCTTGCCGTCCAGCACCTCGGAGGGCAGACGCCCGCGCAGCGCCTCGCGCAGCGCGTGCTTGCCGCGGCCGCCGCGGACCTTCTCCGTTGCGGGCAGGTGGGCGAAGCGACCGACGAAGCGGTGGTCGAGGATCGGCACGCGCACCTCGAGCGACACGGCCATCGACGCCCGGTCGACCTTCGCGAGGATCTGGTCGGGCAGGTACGTGTGGAAGTCGGCGTACTGCGCGCGGTAGAGCGGGTCGTCGATCCCCGGACGTCGGTAGTGACGCTCGAAGGCCTCGAACGGGTCGAACTCGCACAGCGCGGCGCGCAGGTCGGGCGCCAGCAGCTCGCGCGCGTCGGCCGTCGCGAGCTGCGTCACGCTGGCCCAGTACGCGCGCGCCGGATCCTGGCCGACGTTGGACAGGAACGTGCGCGCCCTGAAGACGCGCGGCGCCCAGTCGAGCTTGGGATAGGCGCGGCCGGCGAGGCGGAACGCGGCCTGCCCCGCGCGGCCGACGGAGGTGCGCAGGCGGTTCTCGGCCACGTCGTGGACGTAGCGTCGGTAACCGGCAAAGGTCTCGTCCCCGCCGTCGCCCGAGAGCGCCACGGTGACGTGCTCGCGCGCCATGCGCGACACGAGCCACGTGGGAACCGTCGACGGATCGGCCAGGGGCTCGTCGTAGAACCACGGCAGCACGTCGACGGCCACCGCCGGGTCGGGCTCGAGCACCTGCGTGTGGTGCACGGCGCCCAGGCGCTTGGCCGTGGCGACGGCGATCGCGAGCTCGTCGTGGCTGCGCTCGCGGAAGCCGACGGAACAGGCCACGACGGGGTCGCTGCTCGCGCGCGCCATGCTCGTGACGACCGCGGTGCTGTCGATCCCGCCGGAGAGGAACGCGCCCAGCGGGACGTCGGCCACGAGGCGATCGCGCACGACCGTGTCGAGCAGGTCGAGGATCTCGTCGCTCGTGGCGGGCCCGCGCAGCTCGTCGGTGGGCAGGTCCCAGTAGCGCCGGATCTCGAGCGGACGGCCGCGCCGCCACAGCAGCACGTGGCCCGGCGGGAGCCGCTGGACGCCCTCCCAGGCCGAGTCCTCGCCGCCGACGTAGCCCTGCACGAGGTACTCGAGCAGCTTGGGCGCGCGCATGCGTCGCGGCGTGGCCTCCCACGCGAGCACCGCCTTGGGTTCACTGCCCCAGATCAGCGCGTCCGGCGTCTCCGCGTAGTAGAGCGGCTTGATCCCGAGGCGGTCCCGCGCGAGTACGACGACCGGGTCCTGCGGGTCGCGGTGGTCCAGCAGCGTGAAGGCGTACATGCCCACGAGCTTGTCGCAGAGACCCGCGCCGTGCTCCTCGTAGAGGTGCAGGACGACCTCCGCGTCGCTGCCGGTCCGGAAGCGATGGCCCGCGGCCTCGAGCTCCGCGCGCAGCTCGCGGAAGTTGTAGATCTCGCCGTTGAAGACCAGCGCGACGTCGTCGGTCTCGTTCAAGAGCGGCTGGTGTCCGCCCTCCAGGTCGATGATCGACAGGCGCCGGAACGCGATCGCGGTCGAGCCCGAGACGTAGACGCCCTCGTCGTCCGGACCGCGGTGCACGAGCGTGCGCGCGGCCGCCAGGACCTCGTTCTCGTCCGGCCGCCGGCGCGGGTCGGTGTACGCGATGCCGCAGAGTCCGCACATTCAGGCGCCTCAGAAGGTGGGGCCGACATGCGGCCGTCTCTGGAAGCTGCTCGGCACGGCCGGGCGGCGGTCGAACCCCGAGCGCGGCTGGAACCGCAGCTCGCCGCGCCGCCCACGGCGCACCGTGGTGGCGGTCGGACGATCGCGCTCGAAGGCGTCCATCTCGGCGCGCGCGATGCGCCCGTAGGCCAGAATCACCGCGACGACGTGATAGAAGAGGTCGAAGTGGGCGCGGTTGAGAAAGATCGCCCCCACGATGAAACCCGCCAGGGAGGTCTCGAACATCGTTCCGTACTGGATGATCCAGCTCGAGCGGAAGAGCTTGTTCGCCCGTCTCCGCGTGCGCCAGATGTCGACGAACGACCAGAAGATCAGGAACAGATACAGCGCGAACGCCGGCGTGCCGCACTCGGCCCAGATCTGCAGGTAGCTGTTGTGCGCGACCCGGACGTGGTCGCGGTTCTCGAGCCTGCTGTACTCGAGGTAGTGCTGCTGGAACTTGTTCATTCCGACCCCGAGGATCGGATTGCCCTTGGCCATGTCGATGGCCACCTTCCAGGCACGCAGACGACCCATGGCGGAGCCGTCCTCCTCGTAGTTGCCGATCGTCGCGATGCGGTCCTTGAACGACTGCGGCGCCATCATCAGCCCGAAGACCGCGATCACGAACATCAGCGCGAAGGCCGCGATCCGGTTCTTGGAGCGCCACGTCAGGGCCATGATCACGACGACCAGGGACAGGAAGGCCCCCCGGGAGTGCGTGAGGATCACCGTCAGGGCGGTCAGCGGCACGACGATGCGCAGGCCCTTGCGGAAGACCGGGCGGTTCTCGGTGGTGCTGAGGTGCAGGATCCACGGCAGCGCCGTTACGAGCGCCAGCGAGAAGTCGTTGTTGTCCTCCAGCATGCCCCCGGGACCCTGGCGGACGACCAGGCTCCCGCCGGACAAGACGCCCGATAACCCCACCTTCACGCCGTAGAACCCGAACGAGAGCGCGATGACCCAGACCATCATCCGCAGGTGGCCCTTGTGGCGGATGATGCTCGTCGTGAAGAGCGCGATCACCACGACCTTGACGAACTCGATGTACCGGTTGATCTCGTACTTCTGGACGGCCTGGGCATCGGCCAGGCCCAGTCCGATCAAGATCGCGAGCGCGATCATCGCCCAGTTGCGTGGGTCGCTCGGAAAGAGCCGCCCGGGAACGTTGATGACCCAGCCGGCGAACATCACGAGCGCGATGAGCATCGACCAGCGCTGGTAGCGCGCGAAGCCCCAGCACAGGTCCTGGGGCCGCATGTAGGCCAGCCAGGAGAACACCAGGAGCCCGATGAACGGGCGCTTGTAGGCCACGGGGATGACCCCGAGGATCATCAGCGTGAAGATGACGTCGCGCATGGTTCCGCGCGCCCCGCGCGGCGGGTCGTGCGTGGGCTGGACCGCGGTGGCAGGTGGTCTCCGCCGCGGGGGCGCCCCCTAGCGGAAGTTCAGGCGGAGGTCTTCGATGACCTCCTGAACCTCGGTCGGGAGCAGGTTGGGCTGGCGCTGCCAGATGACCGCGATCACCAGGATGCTGCCGATCAGCGCGATGCTCGAGGAGCCGACGGCGAAGCGCATCAGGAGCTTGCGGCGCAGCTCCATCTTCGTCTCGATCAGGTTGACGGCTCCGAGGACGGGGACGCTCATGGCCCGCGCGATGTCGTTCACGCTGCGGAAGCAGCTGCGGCTGTACTCGGCCAGCAGCGCGGAGCCGATGCCCACGCCGAGGCCCAGGAAGGCCGCCAGACCGATGATCATCACGCGGCTGGGCTCGCTGGGCGAGCGCGGTGCGTAACCCTCGCGCTCGATCTCGAACGGATCGCCCTCGGGCCCCTGGATGAGCGACACGAAGTCCGCCATGCGCCGGTAGGCGCGGTTGGCGTCCTGGTAGGCCTCCTGCTTGGCGTCCACGTCGAGCCGCATGAGCTTGACCTCGCGGATGACCTCGGCGCGCTCGGTGTGCTCGACGAACTTGCTGCTGATGACGAAGTCGAGACGGTCCTTCTCGGCGCGCAGCCGCTCGATGTCCCGGTCCATCGACAGGAGCTCCTGGTAGAGGCGGGGCTTCTCCGGGTTGAGCGTGTAGCGCTCCTCGACCGAGGCCTGCTGCGCGATCGAGCGCACGCTCTCGAGCTCGGCTTCCTTCTCCGCGATCTCGTACTCGAGCTGCTTGTACCTCGAGTGCAGCGGCCGGTATCCCTCCTGCTCGCGCTTGAGGCTGCCGATGTCGAGCTCGAGACGCGTCTGCTCGGCCAGCGTGGAGGTCCCCGCGTCGATGACCTTCTCGAGCACCTCCTCCGGCGCGGCGTCGTACTGCTCCTCGAGCTTCGCGCGCTGCGCGATCAGGCCCTCGAGCGTGCGGATGGTCTTGTCCAGCTCGAGCTGCGAGTCCTGGTACGCCTGGAAGACGTAATCCTCCTCGTTCTCGCCGATGCGCGTCAGCGAGAGCCCGTGCTCGCGCCGGTAGTCGGACAGGCGCTTCTCCGCCTCGCGCAGGCGAATGTCCGCCTCGGTGCGCAGCTCCTGGAGCTTGTCGCGCTCCTCGCGCATCTCGCGGCGGTAGCGCTCGACGACGTCCTCGACGTAGGCGTCGCGCAGGCTGTTCACGAACACCTCGGCGCGCGCGGCGCTGGTGTCCGTGTACGTCATCGTGATGAAGGTCGGCGCGTCGAGGTTCTTCGCCCCGCCGCCCTTCACGCGCACGCCGACGTTGCGCATCACGCGCATGAGGTAGTCGATCTGATCCTCGCGCGGCAGCGTGACGTAGTCGTCCCACTCCTGCTTCTCGAGCACGCGGCGCACGCGCTCGAAGTGTTTGATCTGCAGGTCGGGGTTCGCGAAGCTGCGGTTGTACCCCATCAGCTGGTCGCGGCCGACGTCCTCGAAGCTCGACACCTGGACCGGGCGCAGCTCGATGATGGTCGAGACGCGGTACTTGTACGGCACGAAGATGGCCGACGCGATCCCGAGCGAAAGGATGAACGCCATCGGCAGGATGATCTGCCACAGGCGTCGACGCAGGACTCCGAGGAGCTCCTGGAACTGACTCTGCTGCTGGACCTGGAACGCCACGAGTGGACCTAGAAGATGGTTCCGAAGTTGTTGTTGCGACCACCTCGACCGCGGCCGTTGTTGCCGAAGCCGAAGCGCCCGAAGGCCCGCGAGATCTCCTGCAGCACGCGGGTGAAGGGCTGGATCAGGGCGGTCAGGAAGTTGCCGAGCTGAGCGAGGATCGTCGGCGGCACGTAGATGATGTCGTTCTCGAGGACGTGGACGTTGTAGGTCGAGTCCCCCGTCCGGATCATGTCGTCGATGTTCACGGTGATCACGAGCGGGTCGCGCGGATCGGGGCGAATGAGGCGCACGCGGCCGAGGTTGGCGCCGGCCGCGTCGGGCCGCGCGGCCATGACGGCCTCGAAGATGGTCAGGTCTCCCGGGAAGGGCTTCTGCCCCGAAGTCCCCACCTCGCCGTAGACGAAGAAGTTCTTCCCCTGGGTCGTCAGTCGCGCCTTGATGTCGAGCTGCTCGTAGTAAGGGGAGTACTTCTCCATCAGGAAGGCCTCGAGCTCCGTGCGCGTCATCCCCGCGATGTGGACGGCGCCGATCTCGGGCATCACCACGGTCCCGTCGACGTCGATGCGCTGCGTGACCGAGAGCTCGGGGTGGTAGAGGTCGGTGATCGCCATCGAGTCACCGATCGTGATGTAGTTCGCCTCCTCCGCGTTGCCGGTGTAGCGCTTCCCGAAGCCCTCGGTGTTGAGGTACTGCAGGATGCGCTTGTCGGGCTCCGTGTAGCAGCCTGCGAACAGCAGACCGCACAGGGCCAGGAGGAGGAGTCGTCCGTGCTTCGGGGTCATGGGGATCAGCCGGCCATGGTGGAGCTGGCGAAGGGCCCGTCCAGGGGCGTGCGTTCCACGGCCGCGGATCGGGGTGCCACGGGGCGCGCGGCCATGGGAACGGGGAGCGGGCACGTCGGATGCATCGGCCGAAATCGCCTCGAGGTTGATCGGGCGTTCAGGAACCGTACTGCCGGGCGTAGTAGTCACGGTAGGCCCCATCTCTAACCCGTTGAAGCCACTTAGTTTGCGCTTGGTACCAGCGGATGGTCAAGGGCAGTGCCTCCTCGAAGGAGTAGCGCGGCCGCCAGCCCAGCTCGCGGTCGATCTTGGACGCGTCGATGGCGTAGCGCCGGTCGTGCCCCTTGCGGTCGGTCACGAACTCGATCAGCGACTCGGGCTGATCCAGCGCCGCGAGGATCATCTTGACGATCTCGATGTTGGGATACTCGTTGTGTCCCCCGATGTTGTAGACCTCGCCCGGCTGACCGGCCTCGAGGACCCGCTCGATGCCGCGGCAATGGTCCTCGACATACAGCCAGTCCCGAATGTTGGAACCGTCGCCATACACCGGAAGCGGTTTTCCGGTCAGCGCATTCACGATCATCAGCGGGATCAGCTTCTCGGGGAACTGGTACGGCCCGTAGTTGTTCGAGCAGCGGGTGATGCAGGCGGGAAACCCGTGGGTGTGGGAGGCCGCTCGGACCAGGAAGTCGCTGCCGGCCTTGCTGGCCGAGTAGGGCGAGCTGGGCGCGATCGGCGTCTCCTCGGTGAAGTAGCCCTCGGAGCCCAGGGAGCCGTACACCTCGTCGGTCGACACGTGCACGAAGCGCGGCGTGCTGCGCGCCCGCGCCGCGTCGAGGAGCACCTGGGTCCCCAGCACGTTGGCCTGGACGAAGGGCAGCCCGGAGACGATCGAGCGATCGACGTGGCTCTCGGCGGCGAAGTGCACCACGGAGACCGGCTCTCCGAAGGCCTCGGCCGCCTCGAAGGCCTTGTCGACGTCCTCGGCGGAGCAGATGTCGCCCTTCACGAACGCGTAGCCCTCGCGGTCCTGGATCGACTCCAGGTTGTCGAGGTTGCCCGCGTACGTCAGCGCGTCGAGGTTGACGATGCGCCAGTCGGGGCGCAGCTCGACGAGGGTGTGGATGAAGTTGCTTCCGATGAAGCCGGCGCCGCCGGTGACGAGGACGGTCTGTTTCGCGGTCTGGGGCATGAGGGAGGGCGGCACGGGAGAGGGTCCGCAGAGGGGGAATTCAGTTCGAGAGATCGAGCAAATCGGCCCGCGGCAGAGACCGCGGGACATCCCGGCGAGCCAGGTGGAGACGAGCCGGGCTGGACCGGGCTAGACGGGCTCGACGGCCAGGAAGGCCTCGAGGGCCTCGACCCAGCCCAGCAGCGGTCGGCCGCGGAGCTCGGTCAGGCGCGAGCATTCCAGCACGCTGTAGGCCGGTCGGGGCGCGGGGCGCGGGAATTCCTGGGTCGTGCAGGGTTGTACGGGGACGGATTCGAGCCCGGAGCGTTCCAGCGTCGCAACGGCCAGGTCGAACCAGCTGCACGCGCCCTCGCAGGCCGCGTGGTAGATCCCGGGGGACCCGCTCGCCAGGACGTCCCACAGCGCCGGCGAGAGCTCCAGGGTCGTCGTCGGCGAGCCGACCTGGTCCGCCACGACCTTCAGCTCGCCCCGCTCGCGCGCCAGCCGCGCGATGGTGCCCGGGAAGTGCGCGCCGCGCGGCCCGTAGAGCCACTGGGTGCGCACGATCATCGTCCCGTCGGGGTGCGCGGTGCGCGCGAGGCGCTCGCCCTCGTACTTGGTGCGCCCGTAGACGCCCAGGGGCGCCGGTGCGTCGTCCGGGGAGTAGGGCTCGGTGGCCGTGCCGTCGAAGACGAAGTCGGTCCCCACGGCGACGAGCCGCGCCCCGTGCAGCGCGCAGGCCTGCGCGAGGACGCCGCAGGCGGTCGCGTTGACCCGGTGGGCCAGCTCGGGCTCGGACTCGGCCTTGTCGACCGCGGTGTAGGCCGCGGCGTGGATCACGCCGTGGACCGGACCGAAGCGCCGGAAGAGCTCCGCGACGGCCGCGGGCTCCGCCAGGTCGACGCCGGCGGCCTGGACGCCCTCGCCCTCGCGCAGGTCGACGCCGACGGCCTCGACGCCCGCGGGGCTGTCCAGCAGGAGCTGGCTGCCCAGCATCCCGGCAGCCCCCGTCACGAGAACGCGCTGCTCCGAGGGCTCGGCCACGGGCGCTCAGTCCTCTTCGGAGACGAGGTTGGCCCCGCCCTCGGCGACGAGCGCGCTCGCGCGGTGCAGGGACTCGAAGGTTCCGGCGTCGGTCCACCAGCCCTCGAGGACCTCGTAGCTCATCGAGCTGTCCCGGATGTACCAGTTGTTGACGTCGGTGATCTCGAGCTCGCCGCGGTCGGAGGGCTCGAGCGTCTCGATCACCTGGAACACGCGCGAGTCGTACATGTAGATGCCGATCACCGCGAGGTTCGACGCGGGGTTCTTCGGCTTCTCGACGATCTCGACCACCTTGTCGCCCTGCACGCGAGCCACGCCGAAGCGCTCGGGGTCGTGGACCTCCTTCAGCAGGATCTTGGCGCCGCGCCCCTGCTTCTTGAAGTCGCGCACGGCCTTCACGACGTTGCGCTCGATGATGTTGTCGCCGAGCACCACCGCGAGGCTGTCGTCCCCCACCCAGTGCCGCGCCAGGCGCAGCGCGTCGGCGATGCCGCCCTCGCCTTCCTGGTAGGTGTAGTTCAGGTGCTTCAAGCCGAAGTCACTACCGTTGCCCAGGAGGCTCAGGAAGTCGCCCGACTTGCGCCCCCCCGTCACGATCATGATGTCGGTGATCCCAGCGTTCACCAGACACTGGATCGGGTAGTAGATCATCGGCCGATCGTAGATCGGCAGGAGGTGCTTGTTGGTGATCTTGGTCAGCGGGAACAGGCGCGAGCCCAGTCCGCCGGCGAGAATGACGCCCTTCATGGCTGTTCGAGGCTTCCGGATCGGGGGGGAACGGGAGGTTGGAGGGGCAGGGATTCTAGCGAGCGTGCTCTCGCTCGGCCACGGTGAGCGATCGGGACGAGCGCGGCCGTCGAGGGAAACGTCAGCGCCTCGAGGCCCGCAGGGTGCGAGCGACCTGCTCGGGTCCCTCGGGGCCGCGGTACCACGCCACGAACTTCTCGAGGCCCGCGCGCAGCGGCGTCTCCGGTGAGTATCCGAGGCGCGTGCGCGCCTTCTCGATGTCCGCGCAGGTGACCTTGACGTCGCCGGGGTGGAGCGGCTGGCGGTCCAGCACGGGCTCGCGCCCACAGAGCTGGCCGATCTGCTCGACGAGCTCGGAGAGCGAGGTCGTGGCGCAGTCGCCCAGGTTGTAGATCTCGTAGCCCTCGCAGCGGTCCAGCGAGCGCACCACGCCGTCGACGATGTCGTCCACGTAGGTGTAGTCGCGCCGGGTCGTGCCGTCCCCGAAGAACGGGATCGGCTCGCCGCGCAGGACCGCGCGCACGAACTTGTGGATGGCCATCTCGGGCCGCTGGCGCGGGCCGTAGACGGTGAAGAACCGCAGACACGTCGTCGGGATGCCGAAGAGGTGGTGGTACGTGAACGCCATCAGCTCGCCGGCGCGCTTGGTCGCGGCGTAGGGCGAGACCGGGTGGTGGATGTCCTCGTCCTCGCGGAACGGGATCTTCTCGTTCGAGCCGTAGACGCTGGAGGAAGAGGCGAACACGAAGCGCGTCTCGGGGCGCTTGCGCAGCTCCTCCATGAGGATCGTCGTGCCGCGGACGTTGACGTCCTCGTACAGCATCGGGTCCTCGACGCTGGGGCGCACGCCCGCCATCGCGGCGAGGTGGATAATCGCGTCGAACGCGCCGTCGGCGAAGAGCCGCGCCACGAGGTCGCGGTCGCGGATGTCGCCCTCGACCACTTTCGCTCCCCGCAGGAGGTCGGCGTTGCGCCGCTTGATGGCCGGGTCGTAGAAGTCGTTGTAGTTGTCCAGGACCGTGACGCGATCGCCGCGCGCCAGGAGGGCCTGGCAAACGTGCGAACCGATGAATCCGGAGCCGCCGGTGACGAGGATGTGGGTCATGGGGACGGACGGGGCAGGCGTCACTCGACCGTGACGCTCTTGGCGAGGTTGCGGGGCTTGTCGATGTCGTGCCCCCGCAGCAGCGCGTGGTGGTACGCGAACAGCTGCAGCGGAATGACGTTCAGGAGCGGCGAGAGCCACTCGTTGGTCGCGGGCACCTCCAACCCCTCGTCGGCGAGCTCCAGGCTCTCGGCATCCGACCCCACGCAGATCACGCGACCCCCCCGGGCCTTGACCTGTTCGATGTTCGAGCGGACCTTCGCGGCGACGCGGCCGGGGCTGTTGACGACCACGACGGGCATCCCGGGCTCGATCAGCGCGATCGGACCGTGCTTCATCTCCCCGGCGGCGTAGCCCTCGGCGTGCACGTAGGAGATCTCCTTCAGCTTCAGCGCGCCCTCGAGCGCCACCGGGAAGTTGATCCCCCGGCCGAGGAAGAAGAAGCCCTTGGCGTCGAGCGTCTGCTGCGCGATCGCCGCGGCCTTGGCGTTCGTCGCGTCCGAGACGAGGCTCTCGACGCGCGGGCGCAGGCTGCGCAGCTCGTCGAGCAGGGCGCGGCCCTCCGCGACCCCCAGCGTCCCCCGCGCGCGGCCCATGCGCACCGCGAGGAGCAGGGCCGCGACGACCTGGGTCACGAAGGCCTTCGTGCTGGCCACACCGATCTCCGGGCCCGCGTGGGTCAGGATCGACGCCTCGGACTCGCGCACGACCGTGCTGCCGATCACGTTGCAGATCGATACCGGACGGGCCCCCAGGTTGCGCGCGGAGCGCATCGCCGCGAGCGTGTCGGCGGTCTCGCCCGACTGGCTGATTGCGAGCACCATCGTGTCCGGCACGAGCTGCGGGTCGCGGTAGCGGAACTCGGAGGCGTAGTCGACGTCCACGGGGACGTGCGCCAGGCTCTCGATCATGTACGCCGCGATCATGCCCGCGTGCAGCGCGGTGCCGCAGGCGACGACCTGGACGCGGGAGACGCGCCGCAGCACCTCGTCCTCCCAGCCGGGGCTCTCGAAGGACACGTCGCCCTCGACCTGCAGCAGCCGGTCGAAGGCCGTCTGCGCGAGGACGTCGGGCTGCTCGTGGATCTCCTTGAGCATGTGGTGCGCGTAGCCGCCCTTGCTGGCCTCCTCCGCGTCCCAGTCGATGGTCCGCTCGGGCCGCACCACGATTTCGCCCCGCTCGTCGTAGATGTCGAAGCCCCCGGGGCGCAGGACGGCCATGTCCCCGTCCTCGAGGTAGGTGACGTCGCGCGTGTGCGGGATCAGCGCCAGGACGTCGGAGCCCAGGAAGGCCGAGTCGGCGGTCTTGCCGACGGCCAGCGGCGGGCCCTGGCGGGCGCAGACGATCTGCGCGCCGTCGTGCACGGCGATGACGGCCACGGCGTAGTAGCCGCGGACCTTGGCGAGCGCCGCGCGCAGCGCCTGGGCCAGGTCGCCGGAGCGCTCGAACTCGCGGCCGACCAGGTGGCCGAGGACCTCGGTGTCCGTCTCCGACGTGAAGACCACGCCGTCGGCCAGCAGGTCTTTGCGCAGCTCGAGGTAGTTCTCGACGATGCCGTTGTGGACCAGCGCCAGCTTTCCGGAGCCGTCGGAGTGCGGGTGCGCGTTCTCGTCGGAGGGCTTGCCGTGGGTCGCCCAGCGCGTGTGCCCGATGCCGCCCAGCGCGCCGTCGAGGGCGCCGTCCTGCAGCACCGCCTCCAGCTCGCTGAGACGACCGACCTTGCGCCGCACGGAGACTCCGTGCGCCTCGGCCATGGCCACGCCGCACGAGTCGTAGCCGCGATACTCGAGCACGCGCAGCCCCTCGACGAGGGGGCGCAACACCGCTTCGGAGCGGGAGACGGCGCCGACGATGCCGCACATGGCGCTACTTGCCGGAGCTCGCGGGCTCGGGCCGGCCCTCGGGCGACTCGAGCCGCGCGCGGAAGTCCGCGAGCGTCCGCTCGAGCCCCTCGGTCAGGGCAACCTTCGGCTCCCAGCCGAGCACGCGGCGGGCCTTGGTGATGTCGGGCTGGCGCACCTTGGGGTCGTCCACGGGCAGCGGTCGGAACGAGATCTCCGACTTCGAGCCGGTCAGCCGCAGGACCTCGCGCGCGAACTCGAGGATCGTCATCTCGTGCGGGTTGCCGATGTTGGTCGGCTCGACCTCGTCGGAGTTCAGCAGCCGGAAGATGCCCTCGACCAGGTCGTCGACGTAGCAGAACGAGCGCGTCTGCCCGCCGTCGCCGAAGACCGTGAGCTGCTCGCCCCGCAGAGCCTGGCTCATGAAGGCCGGCAGCGCGCGGCCGTCGTTCATGCGCATCCGCGGGCCGTAGGTGTTGAAGATGCGAACGATGCGCGTGGCCAGGCCGTGGTAGCGGTGGTAGGCCATCGTGATCGCCTCGGCGAAGCGCTTGGCCTCGTCGTAGACACCGCGCGGCCCCACGGGGTTGACGTTGCCCCAGTAGTCCTCGCGCTGCGGGTGGACCAGCGGGTCGCCGTAGCACTCCGACGTGGACGCCAGCAGGAACCGCGCGCCCTTGGCCCGCGCGAGTCCCAGGGCCTTGTGCGTCCCGAGCGAGCCGACCTTGAGGGTCTGGATGGGCAGCTCGAGGTAGTCGATCGGGCTCGCCGGCGAGGCGAAGTGCAGGATGGCGTCCAGCCGGCCCGGGACGTGGATGAACTCCGTGACGTCCTGGTGGATGAAGTGGAACAGCGGGTTGTCGGAGATGTGCTCGACGTTCCGCAGGTCTCCGGTGACGAGGTTGTCCATGCAGAACACCTCGTACCCCTCGGAGAGGAAGCGGTCGCAGAGGTGGCTGCCGAGGAACCCGGCCCCGCCTGTGATCAAAACTCTCTGGCGCGGTTGCACGGACTTACTCCGGAATCAGGTTGGGGGTCCCAGCAGGTGTCAGACCGTCGAGGAAGACCTCCTCGCCGGCCGCCAGACGCAGGCGCACGCCGAGGGCGTCCACCTCGCTGGGCTCGGTGGCTCGAACACGGATGCCGCCCTCCTCCTGGAGGGTTTGCGCCGTCCCGCGCACGCCGACGTCGTAGCCCGTCCCGGCCAGCCGGCGGAAGCCGACGTTGTCGACGGGAACGGTGCCGACCTCGATCAGCGGCAGGTCCACCGAGTGTCCGGGCCCCAGCTCGAACAGCGCGTCGCGATACGCGATCTCGAGCGGGCCCTTGCTCTGGTTGTGGACGCGCATGATGTCCGCGTAGCGCCGGTCGATGACGTACGGCCCGGACTCCCCGGTCAGGATGGAGCCGCCCATGAGCTGGACCTCGTCCCCGGGCACGAGCTCGAGGCGCGCGTGGTCGACCACGCCGAAGATGAAGATGGGCTCGCCGCGGCTCGGCGATCCGATCAGGCCCACGGTCTCGTCCGACAGCACGATCGAGGTCCCGTTGGGCCAGAGGACCTCGGCGCGACCGCCGGCAGCGACGACGACCGCCGAGCCGGAGTTCACGCGCACGCGCTTGTTGTAGAACGTCAGCGGGTAGGCGCCGTTCGTTCCCGCGGGCCG
>CAYGPA010000080.1:0-14375 GCA_964351535.1 uncultured Planctomycetaceae bacterium | reverse complement strand
ACACGATGCCCGGATGGGCCGGCTCGTGCTGGTACTACCTGCGCTTCATGGACCCCTCGAACGACGAGGCCTTCGCGTCCTCGGCGGCGCTCGAGTACTGGCGCGACGTCGACCTCTACATCGGCGGGACCGAGCACGCGGTGCTGCATCTCCTGTACGCGCGCTTCTGGCACAAGGTGCTCTTCGACGAGGGCCTCGTGCCCACGAAGGAGCCCTTCGGCAAGCTCTTCAACCAGGGCATGTTGCAGGCCTTCGCCTACCGCGACGAGACCGGGCGTCTGCTGCCCTCCGACGAGGTCGAGCTGGACGGCGAGACCGCGCGCCACGTCGAGACCAAGGCGCCGCTCGAGCGCATCGTCGCCAAGATGTCGAAGTCGCTGAAGAACGTCGTCAACCCCGACGACGTCTGCCGCGAGTACGGCATCGACACGTTCCGCGTGTACGAGATGTTCATGGGACCGCTGTCGGACTCCAAGCCCTGGAACCCGCGCGACGTTCCCGGCTGCCGGCGCTTCCTCGACCGCGTCTGGCGCGCCTTCGTCGATCCCGACGGCGAGGAGCCCGTGCGGCCGGAGTTCGCGCCCGACGCTCCGGAGAAGCCGCTGGAAGGACCGACGCTCGAGCTCGAGCGCCACTGGAACCGCGCGCTGAAGCGGGTCGAGGACTCGTTCGCCCACTTCAACTTCAACACGGCCATCGCGGCGCTGATGAGCTTCCTGAACGAGGTCGGCCGGCGCCCGGGCGCGCTGTCGCGCAGCCAGGGCGAGCGCTTCGTGCTGACGCTCGCGCCCTTCGCTCCCCACATGGCCGAGGAGCTCTGGACGCGCCTCGGCCACGAGCCCTCGATCGCGACGGCGCCCTGGCCCGACGTGCGATCCGAGTTTCTCGAAGACGAGACCTTCGACCTGATCGTGCAGGTGCTCGGCAAGGTGCGCGGCAAGGTGCAGGTCGCGCGCGGCGCGTCCGAGGAAGAACTGACCGCGCACGCCCGCGAGCAGATCCCGCAGTGGCTCGAGGGGAAGCAGGTCGTCAAGACGATCGTCGTGCCTGGCAAGCTGGTCAACTTCGTCGTACGTTGATCGGCCGCCATGGCGTTGTTGGATCGCAAGGCAGCCCACGAGATCGCCAGCCGCGTGCTGGAGTGGAGCTCGGCCGACGAGACCGAGGTCACGGTCGACTCCGAGGTCGACGACTTCGTGCGCTTCGCCGACGTCGGGCCGACGCAGAACGGCGCGCGGGTCCGTATCACGGTGTCGATCCGGGCGCGCCTGCGCGCTCCCGGCGGCGGACCCGGCTTCCGCGAGGCGCGCGTCGTCACCGGGGCGCTCGACGACGAGGGCCTCCGGGCGGCCGTGGAGCGCGCGCGGATCTTCGCGGAACACAGCCCCGTGGATGCGGACCTGCCCGAGCTGGGCGGACCCGTGACGGTCGGGGAGTCGCCGCCCGCGCGCCCGACGCTCGACCACGGCTTTCGCGAGAAGGCCGCCTGGGTCGCGCGCGCGATCGAGGCCTGCGAAGCGACCGGCCTGGCTCCCGCCGGCCTGGTCCAGACGACCGGCTGCACCCGCCTGATCGCCAACTCGCGCGAGCGCGTCGCCCAGGGTGCCCGCACGCGCGCCTCGTTCGCCCTGACCGCGACGGGCGCGAACGGCTCCGGCTTCGCCGACGCGATCGGGCCGGACGTCGACCGCCTGGACGCGCGCGGCGTGATCTCGCGGGCCGTGGAACGCGCCTGTGCCGCCCAGAACCCGGTGCCGCTGGATCCGGGCGAGTACACGGTCGTGCTCGAGCCGCCGGCCGTCAGCGCCCTGCTGCTCTTCTCGTCCTACTGCGGGTTCGGCGCGCGCGAGGTCGCGGAGCAGTCCTCGTTCCTCTGCGGCCGCGTCGGCGAGCAGCTGTTCCCCGCCGACTTCACGCTGCGCGACGACGCCTTCGATCCGCACAATCCGGGCCTGCCGTTCGACGCCGAGGGGACGCCGCGCCGCGTGGTGGCGCTGATCGAGTCCGGAATCCTGCGCGGTCCGGTGACGGATCGCGCGTGGGCGGCGCGCACCGGCGTCGAGTGCACCGGCCACGCCCTGGCCCAGCCCAGCGAGGAGGGCCCGCGTCCCCGGAACCTGGTGCTCGAGTCCGGCCGGGAGTCGCTCGAGGACCTCATCGGCGGCGTCGACCGCGGCCTGCTGGTCAGCCAGCTGCACTACGCGAACATGATCGACCCGAAGGACCTGTCGCTGACCGGGACGACGCGCCACGGCACGTTCCTGATCGAGGGCGGCCGCCTGGGACCGCCCGTGCGCGAGCTGCGCTTCACCGACAGCCTCGTGCGCGTGCTCGGCAACTGCACCGGCATCGGTTCCGAGCGGGCCGTCGCCGGCGCGCTGTTCGACGGCGAGGTGCTCGCCCCCGCGCTCCGCATCGAGGGGTTCCGCTTCACGTCGTCCGCGGAGGCAGGATGAGCACGATGGAACTGGCCCGGCGGGCCGTGGAGTGCGCGCTCGGGCGCGGCGTCGACCACGCCGACGCGCGCGTGACGCACACGCGCACCGAGGAGCTGACCGTGCGCAACGGCAAGCTCGCGGGAGCGCACAGCGAGGACGACCTCGGGGTGGGCGTACGCGTGCTGGCGGGCGGCAGCTGGGGCTTCGCGGCGCGCCCGCTCGGCGACGACGTGTCCGGTGCGATCGCCGACGCCGCACGCCAGGCGGCGCGCATGGCGAAGGCCATGCAGGCCGCCCAGCGGCGGCCGGTGGAGCTCGCGGGTCGCGTCGACCGCGGCGGCGAGTACCGCACGCCGTACGAGCTCGACCCGTTCGAGGTCTCCGCCGCCGACAAGCTCGACCTGCTGCAGGCAATTCAGGCCGGCCTGGAGGGGCGCGACGAGGTCCGCGTGCGCGAGTCCTCGTGCAGCGTGCGCCGCGAGGAACAGTGGCAGGTGACGAGCGAGGGCGCCGAGATCTACCAGGAGCTCGTCCGCACCGGCGCCGGCCTCAGCGCGCTGGCGGCGGCGCACGGACAGGTCGAGCGGCGCTCCCACCCCGCCTCGTTCGGCGGCAACTATCGCGCGGCCGGCTGGGAGCACGTGCTCTCCCTGAAGCTCGAGGAGCACTGCGGGCGCGTGCGCGACGAGGCCGTCGCGCTGTGCTCGGCGGCGCCGTGCCCCGAGGGACGGCGTGACCTGATCCTCTCGGGCAACCAGCTGATGCTGCAGATCCACGAGTCCGTCGGACACCCGACGGAGCTCGACCGGGTCTTCGGCCACGAGGTGGACCTGGCGGGCGCGTCGTTCGCGACGCTCGACAAGCTGGGCGGCGAGTACGGCTCGCCGATCGTGAACCTCGTCGCGGACTCGACCGTCCCCGGCGGTCTGGACACGCGCGGCTTCGACGACGACGGCGTGCCCTCCCAGCGCTGGCACGTCGTGCGCGACGGACGGTTCACCGGCTACCTGACGAGCCGCGAGTGGGCCGCGCGCGAGGGTCAGGAGCAGAGCCGCGGCGCGAACCGCGCCGAGGGCTGGTTCCATCCGCCGATCGTGCGCATCACGAATCTCTCGCTGATGCCGGGGACGTGGAAGCTCGACGACCTGATCGCGGACACCGAGGACGGCGTGCTGTGCGACACCGTGAAGACGTGGTCGATCGACCCGCAGCGCATGAACTTCCAGTTCACGACCGAGCTCGGCTGGGAGATCAAGGACGGGGTCAAGACGCGGCTCCTGCGCAGCCCGACCTACCAGGGCACGACGCCCGGGTTCTGGCGCTCCTGCGACGCGATCTGCGACGCGGACCACTGGGAGCTCTGGGGCGTGCCGAACTGCGGCAAGGGCAATCCGATGCAGGTCGCGGAAATGAGCCACGGAGCCTCGCCGGCGCGCTTCCGCGGAGTGCAGTTCGTGGGCGGCTCGTGGTGAGCAACTCGACCTCGCTGGACGCGGCGCACGGCCGCTGATCCGAAAGCACTCGAGTGCCCTGGTTCGGACGTTCCTGTACACAATTCACGCCTCAGAACGTCGATGGCGGCGTTGCACCTCCTCCGAGTATCCACCAATACGCGTCGTCGGCGCGCCTTGCCCTCGACGCCCTGAGCCGCAACTTGTGTACAGGAACGTCCGAACCAGGACACTAGCCCGTGGCCTCCCCCGAACCGACTTCGAGCGACCCTCCCGCTCCGACCGAGCAGCCGGCCGCGAGCCGGTCCGCGGATCCGGCCGCGAGCCGCCGCGGATGGATGGCGCTGCTGCTCGTCGCGCTGCTCCTGCGCCTCGGCGCCATGGTCGCGCTCGGTACGCCCGAGGCGGCCGCGGGGCTCACGCCGTGGAAGTGGGGGGGCGAGTCCGCGTGCCTGGCGGACTCCGTGCTCGACGGCCGCGGCTACGGCGACCCGTGGGCGCACGACACCGGGCCGAGCGGCTGGCTGACGCCGCCCTATCCGCTCGTGATCGCGCTCTGCCTGGCCGTCGGCGGAGGCGTCGGCCCCGCGGCGGCGACGTGCCTGTACGTGCTGCAGGCACTCGCCTCGGCGCTGACGTGCGTCGTCCTGCTGCGCCTGGGCTGCGCGCTCGGCCGGGAGCGCGCGGGGTGGTGGGCTGCGTGGTTCCTCGCGCTCTACCCGCCGGCGATCTGGAACGCGGTCAAGACCGTCTGGGACACGACCTTCGTGGCTTTGGCGGTGACGCTGCTGCTCGAGCGTCTCGTCGCCGTGCACCGGCGCGCGCGCGAGCGCGGAGAGACGCTCGGGCCGCGTGCGCATCTCTCCTTCGGCCTCGGCTACGGCGCGCTCTGCTTCCTGAACCCGGCCGGCATGGCGCTCGCGCCCGCGGTCGCCGTCTACCTTGCGGTGGGGCAGCGCACGGTCGCGGCCGCGCTGCGCGCCGTGGCCGTGTTCGTCGTGGGCGCGGCTGCCGTCGCGACGCCGTGGATGCTGCGCAACGCTCGCGTGGTCGACAGCTTCTCGCTGCGGCCCAATCTCGGCGTCGAGATGATGATCGGCAACAACGGCGAGTCGCGTGGGCGTCCGCTGCCGTTCCGCTTCCACCCCTCGCACGTGCCCGAGGAGCTCGCGCTGTACCGCGAGCTGGGCGAGGGCGACTACTGCCGCGACGCCGGGCGGCGCGCGCGCCGCTGGATCGGCGACCATCCCGGCGAGTTCGCGCGCCTCGTGCTGCTCCGCGCCCAGTACTTCTGGCTGGGCGAGCTGCCCTCCAGCGACATCCGCACCTCGGGCGGCGTCGGCGCCGGGGGAGACCCGGCCAGCTGGATCAAGTTCGCGGCGTTCTTCGTCGTCGGCGTCGCGGCGCTCGTCGGCCTGTTCCGCGCGCGCCTGCCCTGGCGCGAACGGCTGCTCTTCCTCCTCGTGGCGTTCGGTTTCTCCGGGCCGTACCTGCTGACGCACGTCTCCGAGCGCTACCGCTTCCCGATCGATCCGCTGCTGATCCTGCTGGGCGTCGCGTGGGCGCTCGCACGATTTGGGCGGGTGGAACGGTCGCGCGAAGTGGCGTAGCCTGGCGCCTTCGAGCCGCTTCGGCGGAGGCACGTCCGTGGAAGATCAAGACAAGTCGTTCGGCAGCTTTCGCGACCTGGCGCGGTCCCTGGGCAAGGTCGACCCGGAGCCCGAGAAGCCCGCGAACGACCGCGGCTGGACGCTCGACGACGGCAGCGGGGAGGCGCCCGACCTCGACGACCTGCCCGATTCGACCGCGCGGGAGCGCATCCAGCGTCGCCCCGCGGCCTTCGGCCCGATGGAGGACGGACCGCCGCCGTACCGCGACGACGGCTCCGAGGAGATGGAGCTCCTCGCGTCGTTCCGGGTGCGCACGGTGTTTCCCCCGGACGTCCTGGCCGAGGTCGAGCAGCTACCGGCGGACCCGTTGCCGGCGGACTTCGAGGGTCGCCTCGACCTGCGCGGCAAGACGATCTTCACGATCGACGGCGAGGACGCCAAGGACTACGACGACGCCATCTCGATCGAGGACCTGGGCGACGGCCGCGTCGAGATCGGCGTCCACATCGCCGACGTCGCGCACTACGTGGTGCCCGGGACGATGCTGGACGAGGAGGCGCTGGCGCGAGGCACCAGCGTGTACCTGCCCGACCAGGTCGTTCCGATGCTGCCGGAGAAGCTCTCGAACGGTCTCTGCTCGCTGGTCCCCGACCGCGAGCGCCTGGCGTTCTCGGTCTTCATGGTCTTCGACGCCGCCGGCCAGCGCCTCGAGAAGCGCGTCGCGAAGACGGTGATCCGCAGCGTGTTCCGCAACACGTACCGCGGCGTCCAGGAGCTGCTGGACAAGCAGGACACCGACGACGCGCGGGCGATCCGGCACCTCGAGGAACCGCTGCGGGCCTTCGAGCGCTGGACCAAGACCCAGCAGAAGCTGCGCGACGCGCGCGGCTCGCTGCGCATGCAGTCGCGTGAGCGCAAGTTCGTCTTCGACGAGAACCACGAGGTGAAGGCCGTCGTCGACGCGCCGCGCTACTTCTCCCAGACCTTGATCGAGGAGACCGCGCTGGCCGCGAACCAGGCGGTGGGGGACCTGTTCCGCGAGCGCGGGCTGCCGACCATCTACCGCGTGCATCCGGAGAAGGACCCCGACGAGATCGCCGCGGTGGCCAAGATGCTCCTGGAGCACGGCCTGCGGGTTCCCAGGAAGGAGCGCCTGACCGGACGCGACATCGCGCGCATGATCGTGGCCGCGCGCCGGCGGCCCAACGCCGAGGCGCTGATCCAGCGCATCATGGGCCTCGTCGAACGCGCCATCTACGAGGTGAAGGACCACGAGGACGTCGCCAAGCACTTCGGCCTCGCCCGCGAGGCCTACCTGCACTTCACGTCGCCGATTCGACGCTACCCGGACCTGATGGTGCATCGCTGGCTGTGGGGCATCGAGAGCCGCGCGCGCGAGGCCGAGGCCGAGCTGCGCACCCAGGACCTGATCGCGGACCTGAACGACATCGCGGCGCACGCGTCGGCCCAGGCGGACCTCGCGGAGATGGCCGAGCGCGCCGTCGGCGACCTCAAGGTGTGCCAGTACATGGAGCCGCAGATCGGCAACCGACTCGCCGCGCGCGTGCTGCGGGTGTCGCCCCCGGGCCTCGAGATCCTGCTGACCGACTTCAACGTCACGGGCTTCCTGCCGGCCCGCTCCATCGGCGACAAGTCGGTGGTGAAGGGGGCGACGATCACGATCCAGACGGGCCGCCGTCAGCGCTCGTTCTCCGAGGGGTACGAGATCGCCGTGCGCCTCAAGGACGTCGACTTCATGCGCCTGCAGCTCATGCTCGAGCTGGACTGAGCTCGATGCGCAGACGAGCCCGTCGCGTTGCCGGAGGGTCCGGCGCAGCGCTCGCCGTGCTCGCGGTGCTGTTCCTCGGCTCGGCGTGCGGCCGCGGGGCGGATCCGGAGGATCCGGACGTCGCCGCGTCGGAGAGCACCGCGGTGCCCGTCGAATCGGCGCTTCCGGTGGATCCGGCCGAGACGGGAGTCCTCCTCGGGCGCGTCCGGGTCGAGGGCCCCCTGCCGCACGCGCGGAGCTCGAGCGCCGCGATGCCCGCGGGGTGCAGCCACGGCGAGACGTTCGAACCCGATCCCGCGAGTGAACCGGTCCACGGCGTCGACGGGGGACTGGGAGGCGCCTACGTCTCCGTCGTCCGGGGCTGGCAGGGGTGGAGCTTCCCCGCGCCGAGCGCGCCGGAGGTCCGCCTCGAGCAGCTCGGTTGCCTGTTCCGTCCGCGGCTCGTCGCCGTGCGCGTGGGGCAGGCCGTGCTCGTCGGCAACCAGGACGCCGTGACGCACAACGTCCACACCTACCCGCGCCGCAGCGCCGCCCGCAACGTCACGCAGGTCGCCGGGGGTCCGGACCTGCGCCTCGAGTTCGAGCGGGCGGAGATCGTTCCGCTCACGTGCGACCTGCACCCCTGGATGAAGGCCTTCGTCGCGGTCGCGGAGCACCCGCTCTTCGATTGCACGCAGGCGGACGGCGCGTTTCGCATCGAGGGCGTGCCGCCGGGAAGCTACACCGTCGAGGTCTGGCACGAGGTCCTGGGAGAGCTCCGCGCCGACGTCGAGGTCGCTCCGCGCGCCGAGGTGACGGTCGAGTTCGTGTACCCTGCCGAGCAGTGAAGCCCGCAACGCTTCGACCCGCCCGCCGTGCCGCGGCGCCTCGCCCGGAGGCTCGCGCGTGACCCTCGTGCTCCTGTTCGCCGCGCCGCAGCTCACGGCCGCGGAGGTCTTCCCGCTGCTCCTGCGCTGGCTGCACGTCGCCGCGGTCGGGCTCTGGCTCGGCGCGGCCTTCGTCGTCGCGTGGCTGCCCGCGGACGCGGATGGGCTCGCGGGGCCGGCCGTTCGGCGCGCGCGGCAGGTGCAGCGCAACGGCGCCGGGATCGCCTGGCTCGCGGGTGCGGCGCTGCTCTTCTCGAACTACTACACGGCCTTCGCGCCGCCCTACTTCTTCGCGCCGCTCGATCCGCGCGGGGGGTCCGTTCCGGAGGCGCTCGTCTGGTTCGTCGTGCTCGCGAGTCTCCTGGCCGCGGCCGCGCTGCAGGAGCGCCTGGCGCGTCGGTTGACGCTCGTCCCGTCCGTCGTCGCCGCGGTCGCGCTGGGGGTCGGGCTGACGGCGTGGTGGAGCGCGCAGGGACTGTCGGCGCGCGCGGTCTGGGTGCACCTCGGCGCGTACCTCGGGACGTGCATGGCGCTCTCGGCGCTCCTCGCTCCGGAGCGCGACGCCGGCACGAGGCAGCGCGCGTCGCTCCAGGTGGTGCTGGCCGTGCCCGCCGTGATGACGATGCTGGCGGTCCACTTGCCCGAGCTGCTGGGAGCCGGACCTCCGCTCCTGCCCGCCGGCCTGGTGCTGGTTCTGGGCGCGGGGGCCGGGACCGTGTTCCTTCGCCTCGTTCTCCCCGCCGCGCGGTAGCGGCCTGCCACGGTGGCATGCGCTGCCAACATGGCGGCAGCCGATCCCCGGCGGCAGGGCTCGATTCGGTCCCTCCGCTGCCGAGAACCGGGTTCCAGGCCCCTGTAGACCGGATTCCGGTGGCTCCGCCGATATGGCACGGAGCTTGCGAACTAGCTGTCGACCGCCCCCGACGGGGCCCAACCGCCTGGAGACAACCATGGTCTGGATGCACGACAACCTGTTCGAGAACCCCTGGAGCCAGCTGGACCGTACCTTCGCACAGCTCTTCCGTGGCCTGCCCGGCCTGACGAAGGGCGCGGCGGAAGGCGCCTTGGCCGGCGCCGCGATGAACGTCGGGGAGACCCCCGAGGCCGCGGTGATCGAGCTCGAGGTCCCCGGCGTACCGCAGGCCGACCTCGAGGTGACGGTGGAAGGCCACGACGTCCACGTGCGCGGCCTCTGGCCCGCCGCCGGCGAGCAGCAGGAGGAGGCCGAGCGCCGCTTCCAGCGCAGTGTCCGCTTCCGGGACGAGATCGAGGCCGAGGGCCTCGAAGCGCGCCTCGCCAACGGGATCCTGACGGTCACCGTGCCGAAGTCGCAGGCCCGGCGTCCGCGCCAGATCCCGATCCAGGTCCCCGAAGCCAACTGAACGCCCGCGAACAAGGAGCCCACGATGAACCAGCAAGTCACCACCGAAGCACGCGACCTCACGCCCGAAACGCTTCCCGAGCTGCCGATGGTCCGACCGCGGAGCGCGCGAACGGAGGACGCCGAGGCCTACCGCGTCACGGTCGATCTTCCGGGCGTCTCGCGCGACGACGCCGAGGTGCGCTACGAGGATGGAATCCTCGCCGTCGAAGCCGTCACGCGCCGCGAACCCGGCGCGAGCCTCCAGCACGTCGAATTCGGCCCGCGGAGGTTTCGCACGAGCTTCCGGCTCGGAGAGGCCGTCGATGCCGAGGGCATCCGGGCGCGCTTCGAGCACGGGCAGTTGACCATCACGCTGCCGAAGCGCGCCGAGACGAAGCCGCGCGCCGTCCCGATCGAGGGCTGACGCAAGCGGCGCGCGGAAGGAACGCGCGCGCGAACGGCTGCCGTCGTTCGGGGGTGACCTCGCCCCTGGACAATGGAATCGGCCCTTCCGGGGACCCTCGCGGGCATCGGCCCGCGAGGGTCCTCGCATGGGTACACTCCGCGTCCTGCGGGGCTGCCGGGGGCGCGAACCGGAGTCTCTGGAAAGATCGAAACCGCACCGTCGTCCCAGGTACTCCGAACGCCTCCTCGACGGGGGAGGGCGCGGCCTCACGACCTCGGCCGCTTCGCACGAGCCGATGAACTCCCGCTCCACCGACCGACGCGTGCTCGCGGCGCTCTCCTGCGCGGCGCTCGCGGCCCTCGGTTGCACGGCGGACTGGAACGAGCAACGCGCGGACGACATGGCGCGCCGCGCGCTCGACAACTCGCAGGCGATGGTGCTCGACAGGCGGGCCGCCGACGTGCGTCAGCCCGAGCTGCTCCCGCCGCCTCCCGTGGAGGAGGACGTGGAGTCCACCGGCGAGACGGACCCCGACGAGCCGGCGGTGAACACCTCGAGCGGTTCGAGCCCTGCGCCAGGTCCCGCGAGCACCGCGGAGCCGCTCCTCCTGGATCTCGAGCGCGCGCTGTCGCTCGCCGTCGCCGGCAACCGCGACTACCGCACGCAGCTCGAGAGCGTGTACCTGCAGGCCGTCTCGCTCGTCGGAACGCGCAATCGGTTCAGCCCGCAGATGACCGCGGTGCTCTCGTATCTGTTCGCCGACGCCTCGGGGATCGAGCCCACGCAGGACGTGAACGCGTCGTTCTCGCTCAGTCAGATCCTGCCGTCCGGGGGGACGATCTTCTTCGATGCGGGGACGAGCTACGCCGAGCTGACCGGCGGGCTGCGGGACGCCTTCGGATCGAGAGCCGGCGTGCGCTTCGTGCAGCCGCTGCTGCGCGGCGGGGGACGCCTGGTCGCGTTCGAGAGCCTGGTCCAGGGCGAGCGCAACCTGATGTACGCGCTGCGCGACTTCGAGCTGTTCCGGCAGGACTTCTCGATCGACGTCGCGCGCCAGTTCTACGACCTGGTCCAGCAGAAGCAGGCGCTGGAGAACCAGCGGAAGAACCTGGATGCCTTCGAGTTCGCCCGGCGTCAGGCCGAGGCGCTGTTCAACGTCGGGCGGACGCGCGAGCTCGACGTGCTGCGGGCGCGGCGCAGCGAACTGAACTCTTACGACGACTTCCTGACCGCGCAGGAGGCGCTGCGGCTGGCGCGCGACCGCTTTCGCATCTTCCTGGGCCTGCCTCCGGAGCAGCCGGTCGACGTCGTCCAGGAGGCCCCCGAGTTCGTGGAGGTGCGGTACGCTGTCGGTTCGGCCGTCGAGGTGGCGCTCGAGAACCGGCTGGACGTCCTGAACCGGCGGGGACGTCTCCAGGACGCGGAGCGGGCCGTCCGCATCGCTCGCAACGGCCTCCTGCCGGATCTGGACCTGACCCTGAACTACGACCGCGCGAGCTCCGGCGATCCCAGTCTGCTCGACCAGGAGCTCGACCTGGAGGCCTACTCGGCGGGCCTGACGCTCGGGCTGCCGGTCAACCGCGTGGACGAGCGCAACAGCTACCGCAGCGCGCAGATCGCGTTCCAGCGGGAGGCGCGCGGCTTCGAGCAGTTCCTCGACTCCCTGCAGGTCGACGTCGTCGCGGCCTTCCGCGCGCTGCAGCGGCGCTTCCAGAGCCTCGAGATCCAGCGCGAGCTGATCCGTGACCAGCAGAAGAACCTGCGCATCGCGCAGATCCGCTTCGAGCAAGGCGTCGTCTCCAACCGCGACGTGGTCGAGGCGCAGGACTCGCTCCTGCAGGCGCAGAACGCGCTGATCCGCGAGCAGGTGCAGTACGAGATCGCGCGACTGAACCTGCTGCGCGACCTGGGGATTCTGTTCATCGACGAGCAGGGAATGTGGCGGGAAGGAACCGAGCGACGATGAAGATGTTCTGGAGCGGAGCCTTCGCCCTCGGGGCGGCGGGCGCGGCGGTGTGGTGGCTCCCGGGAGTCTTCTCCGCGGAGCCGGAGGCCCTGGCCGCCGAGGCCAACGCGTTCGAGGCCACGCGCGGCGAGCTGCGCATCACCGTCAGCGAGAACGGCTACCTGAAGGCCAAGAACTCCCAGATGCTGAAGCCCGGCTTCCACGGCCAGGCGACGATCACCTGGCTCGTGGACGAGGGCGCGGAGGTCGCCGAGGGGGACGTCCTGGTCGAGTTCGACGCGACCGACCTGGAAGAGCGCATCGGCGAGACCGAGAACCTGTTGCTCCAGTACGAGACGGAGCTCGAGGCCGCCCGCGCCGACCTGGCCGTGCAGGAGCGCGACAACCGCACCGCGATCGAGAAGGCCGAGCTGGCGGTGGAGGTGGGGCACCTCAGCCTGGAGCAGTACGAGAAGGGCGAGTACCCGAACCAGCTGCGCAAGCTGGAGCTGGCCCTCGAGAAGGCCCAGTCGGAGCACCGCCGCGCGAAAGAGCGCTACGAGACGGTCCCCCAGCTGCGCGACGAGGGCTTCATGACCGACATCGAGGTCGAGGAGGAGCGCATCCGCGTGCGCGAGGCGCAGATCAACGAGGAGACCGCCGGCAAGGAGCTCGAGTCCTATGTCGAGTACACGCGGCTTATGGATCTCAAGAAGAAGCAAGCGGAGCTCCGGGACGGCGAGCGCTCGCTGGAGACCGCGCGCGAGAAGGCCGAGATCAACATCAAGGAGAAGCAGGCGCGCATCTCCCAGAAGGAGCGACAGGTCAAGAGCACGGGCGCGCGGCTGAAGAAGGAGCGCGAGGAGCTCGAGAACCACAAGCTGCGGGCACCCAGCGAGGGGCTCGTCCACTACGGAGACCCGCGTCGGACCTGGGAGCGCGACCGCATCCGCGTCGGCAACACGGTCTCCTCGGGAATGACGCTGATCACGCTGCCCGACCTGCGGGTCATGGAGGTCCTGATCAACGTGCACGAGGCGGACATCGACCTGATCGAGGTCGGTCACCCCGTGTTCGTCTCGCTCGACAGCTACAAGGGCCGCGTCTTCAACGGCAAGGTCACGGAGATCGCCACGGTCGCGACCTCGGCCGGCTGGAACGACTCGGACAACAAGCAGTTCCGCGTGGTCATCACCATGGACGAGATCGAGGAGGAGCTGCGCGCCGGCATCACCGCGCGCGTCGAGATCCTCGTCGACGTCCTGGAGGACGCGCTGCACGTGCCCATCCACGCGGTGTTCGCCGAGGGTGACGAGTTCTTCTGCTTCCTCGCCGACGGCGGCGAGGGCGACGGCGCCCGCAAGCAACTCGTCTCGATCGGCAAGAACAACGCCCACTTCGTGGAGATCCTCGACGGACTGTCCGCCGGCGATGCCGTGCTCATGTACGACCCGCGCGACGGCGACGGCGTGATCGACGGGTCCGGCCGGGAGAGCTCCCCGGGAGAGGACGCGGCGGACTCGATGACCCCGCAGCTCGCCACGGAGTGAGCGCGACGCCCCCGTCATGAGCGCACCCACGGTCGTCCGCCTGGAGGGAGTCGCCAAGGACTACGGTTCGGGCGACGCCGTGCTCCCGGTGCTGAAGGCGGTCGACCTGTCGATCGCCCCCGGCGAGTTCGTGGGGATCGTCGGCGCGTCGGGGTCCGGCAAGACCACGCTGCTGAACATCCTGGGAGCCATGGACCGGCCGACGCGCGGCGCCTACTTCCTGGACGAGGTCGACGTGGCCGGGCTGGCCGACGACGAGCTCGCGCGGGTGCGCAACGGCAAGATCGGCTTCGTGTTCCAGTCGTTCAACCTGATCTCGCAGCTCACCGTCCTCGAGAACGTGGAGGTGCCGCTCTTCTACGCGCGCACGTCGCGTCGCGAGCGGCGCGATCGCTGCGAACAGCTGCTCTCCGCCGTCGGCCTCAGCCACCGCCTGGACCACCAGCCGAGCCAGCTCTCGGGCGGCGAGCGCCAGCGCGTCGCGATCGCGCGCGCGCTCGTCAACGAACCGGTCCTCGTCCTGGCGGACGAGCCGACCGGCAACCTCGACACGAAGAGCGGCGAGGACGTCCTGCAGCTCTTCCACGACCTGCACGTCAGCGGCCGCACGATCGTCATGGTCACGCACAACCTCGAGATCGCCGAGGCCCTGCCGCGGGTCGTCGAGATGCGCGACGGCGAGGTGTTGCGCGAGCGGGGGCACGGTGGGACCGAGGCGCGCTTCGACCTCCCCGCGCGCGGCGGCGCGGACCCGTCCGGCGGACCCGCGGCCTCGACGGGGGCGGTGGGGGGCTCCGGCGGTCGCGAGGGGGCGTCGTGCTAGAGCAGATCGCCGAGGTCTTCGCGCTCGGGCTGAAGAACCTGCTGCGCAATAAGCTGCGCTCGTTCCTGACGATGCTCGGGATCATCTTCGGCGTGGGGTCGGTCATTGCGATGCTCTCGATCGGCGCCGGAGCC
>CAYGPA010000079.1:0-14422 GCA_964351535.1 uncultured Planctomycetaceae bacterium | reverse complement strand
CCGACCGACGACGACTGGAACACCGCGAGCCACGGGAACTGGACCAGCTCGCCCGTGTGGTTGTAGCGCGTCGGGCCCGTGTTGGCGTCGTCCCAGTCCACGACGAAGCCCTGGGCGTCGGGGATCAGGCCGCGGCCCGCGGGGTTGCCGATGCCGTCGCCGAAGATGATCCCGGACGTGCTCGTTCCGTGGCTGGTCAGATCCGGCGGCGGGCCGTGGACGATGAAGCCCTGCAGGTCGACGTGGTTCAGGTCGAAGCCCGTGTCGATGACCTCGGCGCGCACGCCGGTGCCCGTGAAGCCCAGCGTGCTCTCGACGAAGTTCGCGCCGCTGACGGAGCGCACGATGTCCATGTCCTCCTCGTACGGACCCCAGCGGTCCACGAAGTGCACCTCGTCCCAGCCCGCGACCTCGACGAGCTGCGCCGGCGAGAGCGTGGCGCGCACGAGGAAAGCGCCCGAGTCCCGACGGTTCACGAGGCCGCCGATCGTCTGGATGCGGTCGGAGACGAGCTCCTTCTGGACCGGTCCGCGCTCGAAGACCTGGATGTTGTAGATCTGCTGCAGCGGGAGCTGCGCGAGGTTGTCGAGCAGGTATTGCTCGAGCTTGTAGGCGGGGTGCAGCGGGCCGACCCAGCGAACGAACGGCAGCGCCTCGACGGCCGCGCGCGTCTCGTCGTCCATGCGCATCGCGTACGCGTGGTTCGCCACGAACTTGTGCACGTTGGCGCCCAGCGCGCGCACGGCGCTCAGGAACTCGGGCAGCGGCTGCGTCTCGAACTGGACGACGTGGAGCTGGCTGTCGGGGCGCGCGGCCAGCTCGTCCGCGACGCGGGACGTTCCGGACAGCGGCTCGAACTCGCCGTGCCAGAGGCGCACGGCGTAGGAGGTCGCGCGGACGCTGTCGACGGTGGAGCCGTCGAGGCTGATCGCGTAGTGCGGCGTCACCGCTCCGCCGGCGCCGCGCTCGTTCCAGAGCGCGAGCACGGTCGACGATTCGGGCACGCCGACCAGGCGGGCATCCTCCACAGCCGCGGAGGTCACGTGGAACGGCGCTCGCGCACCGAGCTGCAGGCTGGAGGTCGCACCGTTCTGGGCCACGTTCAGCGCCACCGGGCGCGCGAACTCGCCGGAGACCTGAACGGCTGCGTTCTGAGAGGGAAGCGCCGTCGCTAGCGAAGCCACGGCGCACAGCGCCAGGGCCTGGGGAGAGAGCCTCGAGAGCATGGGGGTACTCCTGGGGGTGAATGGAGGGCTGAATCTCGACCCTGCCACTCTATCCACCCCCGCGCGGAGCGGGAGGCCCGAACCGGAATCGCACCGGACGAGGACGTGTCTGGCCGTCGCCCGTGCGCGATCTCGCAGCCCTCAGGGCGCAATCGCGAAACTCACGCCGTCGGACAGGTTGTCGCCGAAGCCGAGTGGCTCGGTCGGGTCGCGCTGACGCATCTGGGCGCGGATGATCTGGCCGGCGGTCAGCAGCGGGTCGGTTCCGCCCTGGACCGTCGAATTGAAGTTGCGACGCAACTGACGGCAGGCCGTCGTGGTGCACTGGGCGAACGGGTCGACACAAGGAACCTGCTTGGTCTTCGCGATCGGCGTGCGCACGAACGGCGCCTTGACGCACAGCTTGCCACCGTGGAAGTTCAGGTTCGACTTCTTGAACGAGTAGATCAGGAACCCGGACTCGGCCGCGTTCATGTCGTTCGAACGGATGTTCCACGGCGTCGTCGCACTGATGGAGGCGGTGCCCGCGTCGGTGGTCAGGAACGGGATGCACCCGTTCGAACCCGTCTTGCCGGTGCAGTAGTAATTCCCGAATTCGTCGCAGACGCAGGCGCCTGCGGAATCCACCTGCAGGAAGTAACCTGCCCAGGCGTTGGCGGGCCAGCCTCCGAAGAAGAAGCATCCGGTCCCGGTCGCCGCGGCCGTGCAGACCAGGCTCGTGTTGATCGTGCCCGCCGGCCCCGCGGGGTCGCCGTCGACGTTCTGCCAGAAGGCGTCGGTCTGCCCGAATCCGGTTCCGCAGGGACCCGTGATGGGGTCGCTGCCGCACCCGATGGAGTAGGTGCAGGCCCCGAACGTGCCGCGAGTCGGCTCGCCCGCGACGATCGGGCCGCCTGCCATGCCCACGACGGTCGACGGGTTGGCGTGCTGGAAGCTCCAGTTGAAGTTGTCCGAGCCGCTGCCGGCCGTACCGTCCCCCTCGGCGAGCATGCAGAACTCTCCGCCACCCGACAGGTCGATGGTGATGAACCAGGCCGTACCGCCGCCGGTCGGGTCACCCGGGAGGGTCACCCCGTTGGCCGGGTTCAACTGGACGGTTCCCGTCGCGATCGGGGCCGGAGGGTTCGGAGATGCGAAGCCGACGCACGCACCTCCCAGAGCGCTGTAGAAGTTCATCTCGACGTCCACGGTGCCGACGGGTGCGAACGTGACGTGACCGAACGTCACCGCCTCGACCAGGTGGTCCCCCGGACAGCGCGAGCCGTTCTCCACGGGAATCCGCCCGTCGTCCCAGATCTGCTCGCAGGCCTCGATGCCGTTGAAGGTCACCGTGTTGGCCGCGGTCCCGGTCCACAGGCAACTGTTGTCGTAGACGCGCAGGAGGGATCCCTCGGCGCGGGCGGGGAGTTTTCGGCCCGGTTGCCGGGTCCACGTGCGAGACGCGAGGTGGTACGTGCCGCCGAACTTCGGCCGGCCCTGGTGGACGAACCCGTTGAGCGGCGTGGACTCCTGAGCGGGGGCGGCTCCGACGAGCAGTCCCAGGCTCGCTGCGAGGGCGAGGGCGAGGGCGTAGCGCATGCTGTTCATCCCAAGGTGGGTGAGGTGAGGCCGACAATTCGAAACTACACCCGAGCTCGCGAACCGTAACTGGGAAACCGCCGAGTCGGACGCCTTCGCGCGGCGTTCCGGGGCAAACGAACGGAGGCCGGCCCTCCCCCGAAGGCCGGCCTCCTCGGCCGAACGGTTGCAACTTCGCGACTAGCGCGAGGCGGGGCAGATTCCCCAGGAGCCGATCAGCGCCCCCTGGTCCACCGCCGGGGCCATCTGGTTCCTGGCGTCGGCCAGCGTGGCTCCGGTGATGCGGCGCGCACTCACCCGTGCGGTGAATCCGGTTCCCGCATGGACGCTGGGGCGTTGAAGTCCGGGAATCTGCGCGGCACCGAGGTCGGAGAGCCCGCTGCCGGGACCGCCGTTGCCACCGGACCGATCCGGAACGTCGTGGCCCGAGACTTCTCTAGCGCTCCCGTCCGCCAGGGCGAGGCCACCGGCGTCGCTCGTCGCCCCGCCGTGGACGTCGGGAAGCTGCTGGCCCGGGAGCTGCCGGGCGCCGGGGTCGGTGTGGCCCGAGCCGTCGGCGTCGGCGCCGTCGTCGTCGTCGAGCCCCGGATCGATCCCCGGGACGGACTGCTGACGCGCGGAGAAGTCGCGGAGCTTCGTGGCGTTCACCTTCGCGGCGCTCATCCTCATGGCGCTCCCCCGGGCCGCGCCGCCCAGGACGTCGGGGTCCTGCGTATCGGGCCGCTGGGTGGGCACCGTGTCGAGCAGGCCTTCCAGTCCGAACTGGCCGGCGAGCGTCCCCATGACGACTTCGCCGTCGCGGATCAGCAGGGCGGAGAAGTTGCCGATCCCCGTCGCGCTGCGCGACCAGCTGCCGACGACGCGGATGCTGGCGTCGGTTCCGGCGACCGCCGTCAGGCCTCCGTAGACGCCGCCGGACTCGCTGTTCGAGTCGCGCCCCTGGAAGACGTAGCGCGTCAACTCGGCATCCAGCAGGTAGGCGACGGCTCCGTTCGTGTCGAGGAGAGCACCTTGCAGCGATCCGGGCTGCAGGCTCGGCTCGACCCACGAACCGTGGACGAAGCTGTCCGCTCCGCAGTCGTCGATCTGGGCGTGGGCGCCGGCGCTCGCGCCGACGAGGGTGAGGGTCAGGATGGCGAGGTTCTTCATGGCGTGCTCTCTCTCTTCTTCTTGTGGGGTTCCGGCGATCCGCGGACGGCGAATGCGCAACCTGGACAAGAGAGCCAGCGAGAACACGGCGGGGAGCGATCGCTCAATCCGCGACGAATTGTGCGTTCCCGTTCGTGGGCCGCACGCTCCGCGGAGTCAGCCGTGCGCCGGGACCGGGGGCCGGATGCGGCCGCGGGTCCACAGCGCGATCGACAGCGTGGCGAGCCCCACGCCCAGCGTGTAGCCCGCGAACGAGCCCACGATCTCGGGCCGGCCCGAGCCGGCGGCCCACTGCATGCCCAGCCACGTCAGCGGGAGCACGAGCGCGAACGTGCGGATCGCGCTGAACGTCAGGCTGGGCCGCGGGCGCTGCATGCCGTCGTAGAGCGAGCGGAACTGGAACAGCGGACCCATCAGCAACACGGTGACCGGGAGGAACCAGAGGCCGATCTTCGCGAACCGCCGCGTGTCCTCGGCGTCCATCAGGGCGCGGATCACGGCGTCGCCCGCGACCAGGGTGAACGGCAGCACGAAGAGCAGCGCGTAGCCGAGGGCGAACAGCAGCACGGAGCGCAGCTCGCGGCGGATGCGCTCGACGTCGCCGCGGCCCCACAAGCGCGCAGTGACCGGCAAGAGCGCCACGCTGGTCGCGATGACCGGCATCGCCAGGAACCGCGTGCCCTGCTCGAACAGCGTCCACGCCGCGAGCGTCGGCGTCGGGCTGGAGGTGCGCGCGAGCATGCCGTTGATCAGGAAGCCCTCGAGCGCGACCAGGAGGAAGCCCGTCGCCGCGGGCAGCGACAGCACCAGGATCGCGCGCACGGGTCGGTCGAAGAGGCCCGGGACGTCGTCGTCCCCCCGCGCCATGCGCCGCTCCTCGTGCACGGCCGCGCGCCGGATCGCGTAGAGCAGGCCCGCGACGCGCCCGATCACCGTCGAGAGCGCAATCCCGAAGATCCCCCACTGGAACACGAACAGGAAGATCGTGTTCAGGATCACGTTGGCGACGCTGGAGTAGATCCCGGCCCACATCGTGCTGCGCGTGTCCTGGTGCGCCTTGACGATCGAGTCGGGCAGGATCGACCAGAACGACGTGAAGGCCGAGCCCGCGAGGATCACGCTGCCGTAGATCCGGAACTGCGCGGCCGTCGCCGGCTCGAGGCCGACGCGCTCGGCGAAGAGCAGGATTCCGACCGCGATCGAGAGGAAGATCGCGGACAGCGCGACGATGATGCGGCGCGCCGCGCGCTTGAGCTGCGCCACGCGCTCGCCCTGACCGGCGCCCATCGCCGCCGCGAGCCGACTCGTGAAGCCGTTCGACGTGCCGACCCAGGCCGCGATCATCATGAACTCGAACGGCATGGTCAGGCCGATGGCCGCGATCGGCGCGTCGCCCATGTCGAGCAGCGACGCGTAGGCGGTGTCGACCCACGTGAAGGCCGCGCGCAGCCAGAACGAGATCACGAGCGGCACGCTGAGCCGCAGGACGCCCTTGACCTGCTCGTCCCCGACGCGCGGCGCGGGCGGGCGCGCCGGCACCGGTGTCTCGGAGGTCATCGGCCGCCGTCCCCCGCGGAGCGGGGAGACCCGGATGGATCCTCGGGGGACTCGCCTTCGGGCTCGGGTTCGTCCTCGGGCTCCTCGCCGGTGTAGCCCAGCGCCTGGAGCTCGTCGGACGTGGCGGGCTCGACGCGCGCTCCTCCGCCGGAGCGGACCGGCCGCAGCTCCTCCAGCCAGGCGTCGAGCTCCTTGCCCAGGTCCGCGGTCGCGCCGGCGTCGGCGAGCGGATTCAGGCGATCCTCGCGCCCGTTCGCGTGCAGCTCCTCCACCCCGGTCGTGGTGTTGCGCAGGAGCTTCTTCCCGGGTCCGCGCACGCCGACGAGGTCGCCGAGCAGGAAGGGGTGCCGGGACTGTCGCCCGGCGATGCGGCGCTGGACGAACACGGACTGCTGGCCCGCGGTCGGTCGTCCCCGCAGGTCGTCGAGGCGCGAGCGGCCGTGCATGCAGAAAGGCGCGTCGATGCCGCAGGCGTCCAGGATCGTCGGCGTCAGGTCGGTCAGCGCCGTCGGCCGCGCGACGCGCGTGCCCGCCGCGAACCGCAGCGCGCGAGGCGCGCGCACGATCAGCGGCACCTGCAGCTGGTGGTCGTACAGGAACTCGCCGTGGTCGAAGGCGTAGCCCTCGCTCTCGTACAGCTCGTCGAGCGACTCGCCGTGGTCGGACGTCACGACGAGCAGCGTCTCCGCGCCGAGCCCGCGCGCCTCGAGGCCTGCGAGCAGGCGGCCGAGCTCGCGGTCGACGTGCGCGATCTCGTTGTCGTAGAGGTCGACCATCTTCGCGAGGTCGTCCGCCCCGTAGTGGTCGGGCGCGAAGCCGTACCGGGGCTCGACGTCGTCCACGAAGTCCTCGCGGAACCGCGGCATCAGGTCGGGGTGGTGGCGGTACGGCGTGTGCGGATCCCAGAGATGCAGCCACAGGAAGTAGGGCCGCCGCTGGTCGCGCCGGTCGAGCCAGGCGAGCGCCGCGTCGACGACCTCCTCCGACGAGCGGTCGTGTCCCTCGGGACGGTCGATCTCCTCGAAGCCGCCGAGCGGTTCGAACGTCGTGGCCAGCGGGCCCATGCTGACGAACGCGGAGGCCTGGTAGCCGGCCGACGCCAGCTCGCGCGGCAGGTATCCGAGGTTCGCCTGCTCGTCGAGGTCGAGGAAGTTGCTGGTCGCGCCGTGCACGAGCGGCCAGGTGCCCGTGAAGATCGACGCGTGGGAGGGCACCGTCGTGGGCATCGCGCAGAAGGCCCGCTCGAACAGGACGCCCTCCGCGGCCAGGCCGTCCAGCACCGGCGAGGTCGGCCGGTCGTAGCCGTAGCAGCCGAGGTGGTCGGCGCGCAGCGTGTCGATCGTGACCAGCAGCACGTGCGGCCGGGGAACGGGATCGGACCCGCCGCAGGCAGCGGTCGCGATCAGCAGAACGGCGGGGAGGAGCCTGGAAGCGCGCATGGGGGTCGCAAGCGCCTTTCGTAAGTCATGGGTGCCCGGGCAGGCCGACGAAAAAGCCGGAAACTGGCCGGCGGAGGGCCGCATCGAATCCGCGGGGCGCAGGAGTCCGCGACACCTACGCACAACCCTCGCCGAAGCGCGAGACGCCTGCGCCCCACGCCCTCCACCTCGACGCGCCCGGCGCGTCGAGCCCTCCGCGACCGAGCGAGTCCCCCACCGAGTTCCCCTACCGAGTCCCGGAATCATGTCGAAGCGCAACACCGTCGTCAGCTGGACCGCCCAGGTCGTCGCCGCCGTCATCATGGGGCAGACCCTGTTCTTCAAGTTCACGGGGGCCGAGGAGGCGCGCGCGCTGTTCACGGAGCTCGGCGCCGAGCCCTGGGGCCGGCTCGGCACGGGCGCGCTCGAGCTCCTGGCCGTGATCCTGCTCCTCGTTCCGCGCACCGCCGCGCTGGGCGGAGCCTTGACCGTCGGCCTGATGGGCGGCGCGATCTTCTCGCACCTCGCGATCCTCGGGGTCGAGGTCGGCGGCGACGGCGGGGTGCTCTTCGCGCTGGCCGTGGTCACGCTCGTCGCCGGCCTGGTGACGACCTGGCTGCGCCGCGCGCAGCTGCCGGTCGTCGGCGCGCGCTTCGCGAGCCCGTCCGAGGCGCGCTCGAGCGCCTGACGCTCAGTCGGAGATCTTCTGGTCGGCGACGAAGAGTCCCGACTCCTCGCGATCGACGCTTCCATCCTGTCGCCAGTGGGTCCAGCGCCCCTGGCGGCTTCCGTTCAGGTACTCGCCTTCGCTCTTCTTGCGGCCGGTGACGTACCAGGTCGTCCAGGCGCCGTTCTTGCGCCCCTCCTCGTACAGCCCCTCCCACTGCTTCAGGCCGTTCTTGCGCCACTTGATCTGGAGTCCGTGGAGCTCACCGCCGCGGTACGTCGACTCGTAGTCCTTGTCGCCGGTCTGGGTGTAGGTGGTCCACTTGCCGTCCTCGCGGTCGTTCCGATAGCCGCCGACGGACTTCGGCTGCCCGTTCGAGTGCCACTCGCGCCAGTCGCCGACCTTCTTGCCGGACTTCCACTCACCCTCGCGGCTCTTGGTGCCGTCGGCGTGCCACTCGACCCAGGGCCCGACGCGCAGCCCGCCCTCCATGTGCCCGCGCGCCGCGAGCTTTCCGTTCTCGTGGAAGAGCTTCCAGAGCCCTTCCTTCTGGCCCTTGTGGTAGCCGCCGTGCTGGCTCTCCTGGCCGTTGCGGTGGAACTCGGTCCAGAGGCCCTGCCGCAGCCCGAGGCGGTATTCGCCGCGCGCGACCAGGAAGCCGTCGCGGTCGTACTCCTCGGCCGGGCCCTCGTGCTCGCCCTGGTCCCAGGAGCTGACCTCGCGCTTCTTGCCGTCGGGGTACCAGAACGTCCACGATCCCGTGCGCTGGCCCGCGGCGTACTCGCCCTCCATGGCCTTGACGCCGTTGGGGTGCCACTGGATCCACGGGCCCTGCTCCTCGTCGGACTGCCACTCGGAGGTCGACTTGAGGCTGCCGTCCTCGTACCAGGCCGTCCACGTGCCCTCGCGCAGGCCGTCGACGTAGGAGCCCGCGAGCTCCTTCTGGCCGTTCGGGTACCACAGCGTCCACTCGCCGACGCGGACGCCGTCCTCGAGCTGCCCTCGATACTGCAGGTAGCCGTCGGGGTGTCGCACCTCGACGGTCTCCGCCGTGGGACCGCAAGCGCCGGCCAGAAGCACGACGAAGGGCAGGTTTCTGAGCCTCCGACTCATACTCGTTCGTATTCTGGCACGAACGCCGCGCCGTCTCCACCGAGCGCCGTCTCGCCCCCGCGCCGTCTCGCCCGATCCGTGACTCTCCCCCGACGACGACTTCCCGCGCTCGCCGCCTCCCTCGCGGCGGCGACGGTGCTCCTGTGGGCCTGCGAGGAACCGCGCGGGGGTGGCTCGGTGAAGAGCAACGCCGAGGACCTCCAGGGCTTCCTCGAGGAGCGCGAACGCTCGTGGAAGCAGGGCGGACGGGACGACCTCGAGGCCGCCGCCGGCGCTCTCGTGCGGGCCCCGATGACGCCCGCGGAGACGGCCAAGCTGTTCGCGATGCCGAACGACGAGTACACGCACGATCCGCACTCGTACTACCGCTACGAGCCGGGCCTCGCCGTGCGCCGCGACTGGCCGGAACATCCCGACGGCTTCTACGTGAAGCAGACGAACGCCATGGGGCTGCGCGAGGACCTGGACGCGCCGCCGGACGACCTGGACCTCTTCGTGCTGGTCGCGGGCGACTCGCACACCGACGGCGTCTGCAACAACGACGAATCCTTCGCCAACGTGCTGCAGGCAATGCTCTCCGAGCGGCATCCGGACCAGGCGATCGAGGTCTGGAACACCGGCGTCACGGGCCAGTCGCTCTACAACTACCTCGGCAACCTCGAGAAGTTCGTCGACCGCGACCCGGCCGTGTTCGTGGCGACGGTCTACGGCGGCAACGACTTCCTCGACCTCGTCCGCATCTACCACTTCTTCAACCACACCTCTCCGCCCACGCGGCGCCACGACTACTGGGACCGCGTGACGCGCGCGGGGCGCGTGGCCTCCTACGCGGTCGCGATCGCCCTGAACCAGGCGCTCTACTTCCAGTACCACCCCGACCAGGTCGACGTGGCGCTGCGGGCCGCGCGCCAGGTGACCGCGGAGATGAAGCGCATCTGCGACGAGCGCGGCATCCAGCTCGTGTTCGTCTACATCCCGCCGGGCATCGACCTCGGCGGCGAGGTGGCTCCGGAGGTCCTCGAGGCCTACGAGATCCTCGGGCTCGGGGAGAACGACCTGCGCTCCTACGACCGCCTCGCCGACCGCTGGCTCGCGGACGTCGGTGCCTGGGACATCCCCGTGATCGACCTGCGCGGCCCCTTCGCCGAGGACGTCGCGGCCTACTACTGGAGCGACCTGCACATCAACCTGGCCGGCCACCGCCTGGTCGCGGAGCAACTGCTCCCGCTCGTCGAGGCGGCCTGGCGGCGCTGACGAAACGGCCATGGGCGAGACAGCGCGCACCAAGTCCGTCGTGGGAACGTTCGCGTCCGGGTCGACCCACGGGGTCGGCGACGGCTTCCACGTCCGGAACATGTTCCCGTCGAACGCGCTCGGCGAACGCCTGAGCCCGTTCCTGCTGCTCGACCTCGCGGGGCCGACGCGCTACTCCCCGACGGCGACGCCCCGCGGCGTCGGTGAGCATCCACACCGAGGCTTCGAGACGGTGACGCTGGTCTACCAGGGCCGGCTCGCCCACCGGGACTCGGCGGGGAACTCCGGCGTCGTCGGCCCGGGGGACGTGCAGTGGATGACCGCCGCGTCCGGTGTCGTGCACGAGGAGAAGCACGAGGAGGAGTTCGCGCGGCAGGGGGGCACCCTTCAGATGGCGCAGCTCTGGGTGAACCTGCCCGCGAAGCACAAGCTGTCGCGCCCGCGCTACCAGGACCTCGCGGCCGCCGAGATCCCGTCGGTCGAGGTCTCCGGCGGCCACGTGCGCGTCGTCGCCGGGGAGTTCCGCGGGACGCGCGGCCCCGCCGAGACGTTCACGGCCCTGAACGTCTGGGACGTGCGCCTGGCCGCCGGGGGCGAGGTCGAGGTCGAGCTCCCGCCCGGACACAACGCGGGCGTCGTGGTCTTCACGGGTCGCGCGCGCGTGAACGAAACGCACGAGATCGCGGACGCGGAGATGGCGTGGCTCGACGTCGAGGGCGAGCGCGTCCGCGTCCAGGCCACCGACGACTCCGAGATCCTCCTCCTCAGCGGCGAGCCCCTCGGGGAACCCGTGGTCGCCCAGGGGCCGTTCGTGATGAACACGGGCCAGGAGATCTACCAGGCCGTGAAGGACTTCCAGAGCGGCAAGATGGGCCGCCTCGACGCCGGATGACGGCTCCAGCGGGCTGCTAGAATGTGGGCGTGCGCCTGCTCGTCCTGCTCCTCGCCGCACTCGGCTCCGGCCCCCCGTCCACCACGGCGCCGGCCGCGTCCGCACCCCGGGCTCTCGCGGCCCCCGCCGGCGCGGCTCAGGCGAGGCAGCGCACCCCCAATCGGCAGGGGAAGCGGCCGGGGAAGCGCAACACCCAGGACGCCGCCGAGCCGCGCCGGGCCGTCGCGCCCGCGTTCCGCAAGCTGACCTCGCAGATGCCCGACGGGGTCACGATGACCGCCGACGTCTACCGCGTGGCGGGCCGCAACAAGAAGCCGCGCCCCGTCGTGGTGTGCCTGCACGGGCTGGACTCGTCGCGGGCGGAGTATCGGCGCATCGCTCCCGAGCTGAACGCGCTCGGGTACCACGCGCTCGCCATCGACCTGCGCTCGGGCGGCAGCGGCGAGCGCCTGGACCCGCGCACCGGCGCGCGGTACGGAACGGCGAACGAGACGATGGCCAGCGCCGAGTCCGTCCACGGCCGCAAGATGGAACCGCGCGACGCCCGCTCCGACTTGCCCTACGCGCTCGCCTGGACGCGCAAGCTCTTCCCCGAGTCCCCCATCGCCCTGCTCGGCAGCACGTTCTCCGCCTCGCTCGCCATGGTCTTCGCGGCCGAGCACCCCGACGAGGTCGACGCCGTCCTGGCCTTCTCGCCGGGCGAGTACTTCGACGACGTGTCCATCGCGGAGAGCGTCGTGACCCTGAGCGTTCCGACCTACGTGACGTGCGGCAAGAGCGACGAGGAGCTCGCGGCCGCGCGCCCGATCGCGGAGGCCGTGGAGCAGCGCGTGCTCACGCTGTGGCCGCCCGAGGAGGGCCTGGCCGGCGACCAGGGCGCGCGCGCCCTGCTGATTCCCGACCCGCGCTCGCGCGCTCGCCAGTGGACGATGGTCGAGCGCGTCATGGGCCACCTGCGCCGCGGAGAGTTCGGCGACTGAGCGCCGCTGCCGTGGCTACACGCTATCCGTTCGCGCTCGCCCTGCTGGGCACGACCCTGTTCGCGGGCTGCGAGGAGGCTCCGCCGCCGCCCGGCCGCGCCGACGACCCGCGGCCCGACGTGGTGCTGGTCGTGCTGGACACGCTGCGGCCCGACCACCTCGAGCTCTTCGGGTACGAGCGCAGGACCGCGCCGTTCCTGAACGAGCTGGCGCAGGGCGCGACGGTGTTCGAGAAGGCGTTCTCGACCTCGTCGAAGACGACCCCGGCGACCGCCTCGCTGATGACCGGCACGTACCCGACGCGGCACAACGTGCTGCGCGGCCTCGAGGTCACCAAGCGCCACGCCGACAAGCTCACCGAGGACGGCGAGACCCGCCTGCGCGTGCACGTCCTGCCGCAGGACCTCGCGGTCCTGGCCGAGAAGTTCCGCGCGGCCGGCTACCGCACGTTCGGGCTGTCGGCCAACACGCAGGTCAACGAGCCGATGGGCTACGCGCGCGGATTCGAGCGCTTCGAGTGCCTCGACTGGACGCCGGTGGACGACAGCCTCCCGACCCTGGCGCCGTGGGAGGACGAGATCCGCGCCTCGACCCAGCCGGTGTTCGTCTACCTGCACCTGATCGACCCGCACCATCCCTACCATCGCCGCGCGGACTGGTTCCTGCCGCGGCGCGGCGAGGACGTCGAGAAGGACCGCGCGCGCTACGAGAGCGAGATCCGCTTCGTCGACGACCACCTGGCGGAGCTGTTCGGCCGCTTCGACTGGCAGGAGCACGCGCTCGTCACGGTGGTCAGCGACCACGGCGAGGAGTTCCTCGACCACGGCAAGACCGGCCACCGCTTCAGCCTGTACGACGAGCTGAACCGCGTGCTGTTCCTCGTCCGCCTGCCGGGCGCCTCGGGCCCGCCGCGCGAGAGCGCCGCGACCGCCAGCCTCGTCGACGTCCTCCCGACGCTGCTCGACCTCGTCGGCCTGCCGGTCCCCGACGACCGCGACGGCCGCTCGCTGGCGCCGCTGGTCCGCGGCGACGAGCCGCGCGTCCCGACGCCGCGCACCGTCTTCGCGCACCGCGCCGAGGGCGGCTACCACCTGTGGGCCGCCATCCGCTACCCGCACAAGCTCGTACAGGTCGACGAAGACCCGCCGATGCTGTTCGACCTCGAGACCGACCCCGAGGAGCTCGAGGACTTCGCCGCCGAGCGCCCGGAGATCGTCGACGAACTCCTCGAAGCCCTGCAGGAGCACCGCCGCGACGCGTTCACGAAGAACGACGCCACCGTGGACATCGACCTGAACGAGGAGCAGGTCAACGACCTGCGCGGCCTGGGCTACGTCGACGACGACTAGCTTGAACGGGCGCCGCGCACGGGCGTCAGCCAGCCGTGGCGGTCCTCGTGCTCGCCGCGCAGGATGCCGAAGAACTCCTGCTGGAGGCGCTGGGTCACCACGCCGCGCCGGCCGTCGCCGACGGGTTTGGCGTCGACGGAGCGGACCGGGGTGATCTCGGCGGCGGTGCCGGTCAGGAAGATCTCGTCGGCGAAGTGCAGCATCTCGCGCGAGACGCGCTGCTCGACGCACCCGATCCCGAGGTCCCGCGCGAGCTGCAGGACGTAGGAGCGCGTCACGCCGCCCAGGATGCTGTCGGCCAGCGGGGGCGTCACGAGGCGGCCCTGCAGGCCCACGAAGACGTTCATGCCGCTGGCCTCGCACACGAAGCCGTCGACGTCGAGCGCCAGGCCCTCCGTGTAGCCGTGGCGCTTGGCCTCCAGCAGGATCAGCTGCGAGTTCAGGTAGTTGGCCGCCGACTTCACCATCGCGGGGTGCGTGTCGGGGGCCATGCGGCGCCAGCTCGAGACGCCGACGTCGATGCCGTGCTCGACCGCCTCCTCGCCGAAGTAGCGCCCGACCGGGAAGGCCGCGACGCAGACGTGGACGGGGTTGCCGGTCGGGTCCACGCCCAGCGTCCCGGCCCCGCGGAACACGAGCGGGCGGACGTAGCAGGCCTCGTGGCCGCCGCGCGCGACGGTCTCGCACACCGCGGCGGAGACGGCGGCCGGCTCGAAGGGGATCTCCATGCCGACGACCTTGCAGGAGTCGAACAGGCGCCGGACGTGCTCCTCGAGCCCCAGGACCGCCGGACCGTCGGGGCGCGCGTACGCGCGGAGGCCCTCGAACACGCTGCTGCCGTAGTGCAGCGCGTGGGTCGAGACGTGGACGGTCGCCGACCCCCACGGCACGAACTCGCCGTCGAACCAGATGTCGCCCGCCCGATCCAGCTGCATGCCCAAGCTCGAACCTCCGATGCGTCGTCGCGCCCTTCGCCGGCGGCCCGCCCGCGCCGCGCGGGTGGAGCTCCGGTCGCCGGGGGGCGGGAAGCCGTTCAGGGTACCGGAGCGGGCGCCGCGGCGAACGCGCCAGCCGCCGGACGTCCCGGGTTGGATCCGGTGTCCGATCGGATGCCGCGGCCCGGGGCCGGGTCCCGTGGCCGAGCTCGCGCCCGGCCGGCCCGCGGGGGTCCCGCCGCGGCGGGCCTAGCGCCCCGGCGAGGCGGGGTCGCGGCGCGGGCGGTTGCGCAGGATGGCGTAG
>CAYGPA010000078.1:0-14431 GCA_964351535.1 uncultured Planctomycetaceae bacterium | reverse complement strand
GCCACGCGCTTCAGCGCGGGAACCCCGCGCACCTCGCGCAGCGCCCAGCCCGACGGGATCGGCACGCGCAGGCCGTGGTCGGGAAGCACCCAGTGCTCGGCCTCGCTGCGCGACTGCCGCGCGAGCCACGCTCCCTCGACGTCGGCGGTCGACGCCTCGTCGGACTTCGTCGGTCCGTCGACCTGCGACGTCGCCGTCAACGCCGCGGCCAGCGCGCGCGCGACGCGCTCGTCCTCCGCCCAGACCGCGTCGACGACCCGCCCGCGCCGCTGAACGGTGCCGCCGAAGAGCTCGACGAGGGCGCCGGCGAACTGCACGGCGTCGACTTCGCGGTCCCACACGCTGCGCCAGGTGAGGGCCTGGACGAGCGCCTCCTCGGCCTCGGCCGGAAGGTCGGCCTGCGACGATGCATCGGGCGGACGCAGCCCGCGCCACACGACCAGGCGGTCTCCGTCCCAGCCCGTGGCGGCGAGCGTCGAGCGCTGCGCGCCGAGCCCGGCTTCGAGGAGGAGCGCGAGGATCGTCAGCTCGCCGAGGGTGTCGCTGTGCAGCCGCGTGGCCCCGGGCCAGGCCGCCGCCGGCAGCGCCGGGGGCTCGCGCACGACCGTCGGGGCGTCCGTCCCCAGCTTGCTCGGGTGCAGGATCTGCTCCGTGCTCGCCGGGCGCGCGCGCAGCGCGTCGAGCACCGCTTCGCTTCCGCCGACACCGTGCGCCGCGAGGAAGAACTGCAGGCCGTGGCGGTACGGCAGCGTCGTCGCCATGCCCGTCACGAGCTGGCCGAGCTGCTCCGCGCCGTCGTCGGGATCGAAGTCGCCGAGGCCCAGGCCGCGCCGCGCCAGCAGCGCGCCCAGCGCGACGGCCTCGGCGTGGCCCTCGAGCAGCGTCAGCAACAGGCGCGAGCCCTCCGTGGTGCGCGGCTCGACCGCGTAGAGCTCCGCGAACGACAGCTCGCGGTCCTGCCACGCGTGAACGAGCTCGTGGAGCCAGGCGCGGTCGTTCGCCTCCACGTGCGTCGCGCCGGATGCATCCGCGACCAGCACGAGCGCGCGCCGATCGCTCTGGTAGTACGCCTGCAGCGAATCGAGCAGCGTCGCGACCGTCACGGCGCGCAGCTCCGCTCCGGTCAGCCGGCCGCCGAGGCCCAGCGAGGCCAGCAGCGTGCTCGCCGCCTCGTAGTGCTGCGGCGCGAACAGCAGGTCCTGCTGCACGTCGATGTCCGCGCGGCAGTCGTCGCGCACGCGCACCTCGACCTTCAGCTCGGCGACGTCGATCTCGAAGCCGAGAGCGGCCAGCTCGCGCGCCAGTCGGTTCACGCGCTCCAGTTCGGTTTCGGCGCCCTCGTCGCGAGCGACGCTCGCGCGCGCGTCCCGCCGCGCGGCTCCCGGAGCGGATCCAGAGGCGGTCTGCGTCACGACGCTCGGCGCGTCCCGCACGGCGAGCAGCGCGGCGAGCGTGGCGAGGAGTGCGAGCATGGCGAGAAGGCGGTGACGAGCACGGCGCGCGTCGAGCCTACTCCAACCCGCGGAGCGGTATCACGTCGAGCCCGTACCGAACGAACGCTCTCCGAGCCGGCTCGAAGTCCGGCTGCAGCTTCAGCGCGCGCCCCAAGGCCCTGGAGGCGCCCGCGTCGTCCTGTTCCGCCAGGCAGACGCCGAGCATCGTCCAGCCTTCCGCCGAATCGGGGTCCTCCTCGGCCGCGAAGCGCAGATGGCGCTCCGCGTCCTCCCAGCGCTGCTCGCGCATCAGCACGGCCCCCAGGCCGCGGCGGATCGCGGGGTCGCGCGGCTCGGCCTCGAGCGCCGCCTCCCACGCGCGCCGGGCCTCGTCCGGCCGCCCGGCGTCCAGCGCGACGTCCGTCCACACGCGCAGCGCCTGCGCGTGCGTCGGGTCGGCGGCGAGCACCTTCCCGAGTTCCGCGCGGGCCGCATCGACCTCGCCGCGCGCCAGCAGGCTCAACGCGAGGTCGTAGCGCGCGTTGGAGTCGTCGCGCCCCGGGCGCAGCTCGAGCGAGCGCTCGTAGGCCGCGACGGCCTCGTCGTGGCGCCCCTCCCGATGCAGCGCGACGCCCAGGCGGTGGAACCCGATCCCGTGGTCGGGATCGACGTCGACGACGCGCGTCCACAGCGTCACGGAGTCGCGCCAGAAGCCGCTCTGCCGGAAGGAGAGCCCGGCCAGCGCGACGAGGACGGCGACGGCCGCGACCCTCCCGATCGGCTGCGTTCCGACGCGCAGGACCGCCCACGTCGCCAGTCCGGCGAAGGGCAGCGCCGCGAAGTACGCGTAGCGATCCGCCGCGATCTGCATGCCGGCCTGCGTCAGGCCGACGAACGGCGCGACGAGCAGCAGGTACGCGAACCAGACCGTCGCGAGGAGCGGCGCACGCCGACGCAGCGCGACCGCGGCCAGCGTCGCCGCCGCGGCCAGCGCGACGCGACCGAGGTAGGGCGCCGCGAGCGGATCGAAGCCGCGGTCGAGCCAGTAGAACGGCGACAGGCCCAGGGGCAGCAGCGTCTTCTGCACGTAGAACACGACGCTCCAGCCCGACTGCGCGAGGCGCCGGGTGAGGGAGTAGTCCTCGAGCGTCACGACCGCCGAGGTGCTCTCGAACTGACCGCGCCACGCCAGGTAGATCCCGAGCCCGGTCAGCGCCAGGAACGGCAGCTTCTCGACGAGCGCCGCGCGCCCGAAGCGCCGCAGCGGCCAGCCGTCGAGCAGCAGCAGCACGAACGGCAGCGCGACGGCCGCGGTCTTCGCGAACAGCGAGAGCCCGAAGAAGAGCAGCGCGAGCGCGTAGCCGCGGCGTGCCGAGCCTCCCGCGTCGAAGCGCCCGACGTAGCAGCGCACGCAGGCCACGACCAGCAGCCCGGCCAGCACGTCGCGGCGCTCGGTCGCCCACACGACCGACTCCACCCGCAGGGGGTGCAGCGACCAGAACAGCGCGCCGGCGGCCGCGGCGAACGCGGCGCCGCGTTCTCCGCGGCCGCCGGCGCGCTGTACGAGCCGCCTCAGCGCTCCGAGGAGCAGGACCGCGCTCGCGGAGTGCAGCAGCAGGTTCGTGAGGTGGTACCCGCGCGGGTCCATCCCCCACAGCGCGTGATCGACCGCGCACGAGAGCCAGGTCAGCGGCATGAAGTGCCCGACGTAGAACGTCGAGAACATCCAGCGCAGGTTCTCCGCCGCGAAGCCGCGGTAGTGCTCGTTGCGCAGGAAGTTGACGTCGTCGTCCCAGTCGACGAAGCCGTTGCGGAGCGCCGGAAGGAACGCGAGCAACGTCGCGGCGAAGACGGCCGCCGCCAACCAGCGCGGAGGCTCACCGGGGGCCCCCTCGGCAACCGCCCTCACGCCTTCAGGACCGGAACTTCTTTCCAAGCATTCGCTCCCGCGCAATCGTGCGTTAGCATACGCAGATCATGGTCCATTCCGGCACAGGCCCGGGCAAGACCGGCAAGACCATCGTGGTGATGCCGGCTTACAAAGCCGCCAACACCCTGAAGCGGATCTACGACGACATCCCGAAGGACGTCGTCGACGAGGTCATCGTGGTCGACGACCAGAGCCCCGACAACACCGTCGAGGTCGCTCGCACGCTGCCCGTCTCGCTGATCGTTCACGAGAAGAACACGGGCTACGGCGGCAACCAGAAGACCTGCTACCGCGAGGCGCTCGCGCGCGGAGCGGAGTACGTGATCATGCTGCACGCGGACTACCAGTACGACGCGCGCATGATCCCGGCGGCGGTGCAGCTGATGAAGCTGGGCATCCTGGACGTCGTGCTGGGCAACCGCATCCGCACGCGGCGCGAAGCGCTCGACGGCGGCATGCCGCTCGTCAAGTACGTCGCCAACCGGGGCCTGACGTTCATCGAGAACATGCTCTCGGGCCAGAACCTGGGCGAGTGGCACAGCGGCTTCCGCGCGTACAACCGCCGTGTGCTGGAGACCGTGCCCTTCGAGCTGAACAGCGACAACTTCGTCTTCGACTCGCAGTTCCTGGTCGAGAGCGTGCACTACGGGTTCCGCATCGGCGACATCCCCGTCCCCGTGCGCTACTTCGACGAGGCCAGCAGCATCAGCTTCAGCAGCTCGACGCGCTACGCGCTGACGACCCTGTCGACCTTCGGCGAGTGGTACCTGCACCGCATGGGTCTGCGACGCTCGCAGCGCTTCCTCGCCGAGGTGCCCCAGCGTCAGCCGTCGGACTCGACGGCCTGACGCCGGCCCGGCCGAACGGCACTCAGCGCGCGAAGCGCAGCGCCATGCTGCGCAGGACGACGTAGAAGACCGGCGTCATCAGGAGGCCGACGAAGGTCACGCCGATCATGCCGCTCAGGACGACGGTTCCGAGGACCTGTCGCATCTCGAAGCCCGCGCCGGTCGCGAACACGAGCGGCAGCACGCCCAGGATGAAGGACAGCGCCGTCATCAGGATCGGGCGCAGCCGCAGGCGGCAGGCCTCGATCGCGGCCTCGGACGGGGTCAGGCCCTCGTCCTCCTTGGCCTTGGCGAACTCCACGATCAGGATCGCGTTCTTGCAGGCCAGGGCGAAGAGCAGCACGAAGCCGATCTGCGTGAGGATGTTGTTGTCGAAGCCGCGCAGCGCGATGCCCACCAGGCCGAACAGCAAGCAGAGCGGCACGATCAGGATGACGGCGAGGGGCAGGATCCAGCTCTCGTACTGAGCGGTCAGGGCCAGGAAGGCGAACAGGATGCACAGCGCGAAGATGGCCGCCGTCGTGTTCGCGACGTTGCGCGCCTGGTAGGCGAGGTCGGTCCAGGCGTAGGTCATGCCCTCCGGCAGCGTGCGCGCGGCCAGCTCCTCCATGACGTCCAGCGCGTCTCCGGTCGAGTACCCGGGCAGCGTGTCGCCGCTGACGTCGGCCGCGGGGTAGAGGTTGAAGCGCACGACGCGCTGGGGTGCCGTGCGCCGCTCGAGCTTGACGAGCGAACCCAGCGGAACGATCGCGCCGTTCGCGCTGCGCGTGCGCAGGCGCAGGATGTCGCTCTCCTCGTCGCGGAACGGACTCTCCGCCTGCGCGGTCACGCGGTACACGCGGCCCAGGAAGTTGAAGTCGTTGACGTACACCGAGCCCAGGTAGCTCTGCAGCGCCTCGAACACGTTGGCGATCGGCACGTCGAGGATGCGCGCCTTCTCGCGGTCGATGTCGGCGTAGATCTGCGGGCTGCCCGTCGAGAAGGTCGTGAACACCTGGACCAGACCCTCCCGCTGGTTCGCCTGCCCGGCGATGGCCCACGCCGCCTCGTTCAACGCGTCGAAGCCGAGTCCGCCGCGGTCCTGGATCTGCATCTTGAAGCCGCCGCCGGTTCCGATGCCCGGGACCGGTGGCGGCGGGATGACGACGACGAAGGCCTCGACGATCGCGCCCAGCCGTCCCCGCAGGTCGGCCAGCACGACGTCCGCGCCGAGGCCTTGCTCCGCGCGCACCCGCGCATCGGTGAGCGCGGTGAACACGGCCGCGGCGTTGGAGGAGTTCGTGTACGTGGCCCCCGAGAAGCCCGTGAACGCGACGGCGGACTGGATCCCCGGGGTCTCCAGCGCGATCTCGGTCACTTCCTGCACGACCCGGTCGGTGCGAGACAGCGAGGCGCCGTCCGGCAGCTGGATGGCCACGATCAGGTAGCCCTGATCCTGGGCCGGGATGAAGCCCGTCGGGACCTGCTGGAAGCCCCAGTACGTCAGCCCCAGCAGGCCCGCGAAGATCAGGATCACGACCGCCCGGAAACGCAGCGACAGGCCGACGAGCTTGACGTAGAAGTTGCCGGCGACCTCGAAGACCTTGTTGAAGAGCCAGAAGAACCAGCCGAGCAGGACGTGCAGCACGCGATCCAGCCCGCGTCGCCGCGGCGCGCGCGGGCGCAGCAGGATGGCCGCCAGCGCGGGACTCAGCGTGAGCGAGACGAACGTCGAGATCGCCGTCGAGGCCGCGATGGTCAGCGCGAACTGGCGGTAGAACTGACCGCTGATGCCGGTGATGAACGCCGTCGGGAGGAAGACCGCGATCAACACGACCGTCGTGGCGATCAGCGCGCCGCCGACCTCGGACATCGCCCTGCGCGCGGCCTCGACGGGCTTCAGACCCTGGTCGATCAAGCGCTCGACGTTCTCGACGACGACGATCGCGTCGTCGACGACGATGCCGATGGCCAGCACCAGGCCGAAGAGCGACAGGCTGTTCAGGCTGACGCCGAGCGCGCCCATGAGGCCGAACGTTCCGACGAGCGCGATCGGAATGGCCAGCGCCGGGATCACGGTCGAGCGCCAGTTCTGGAGGAAGACGAAGACCGTCAGGACGACGAGGACCGTCGCGATCAACAGCGTCTGGAGCACCTCCTCGATCGACTCCGCGACGAACTCCGTCGGGTTGTAGACGATCCGGTGCTCGAGCCCCGCCGGGAAGTCCGCGCTGAGCTCCGCCATCGTCGCCTTGACGTTCTCGGCCGTCTCCAGAGCGTTGGAGCCGGGCTGCTGGAACAGGACGATGGCGACGGCGTTCTGACCGTCGAGGTAGCTGCGCACGGTGTAGTCCTGCGCGCCGAGCTCGATGCGCGCGACGTCCCGCAGCCGCACGATCCGGCCCACGTCGGCGCGCTTGATGATGACCTCGGCGAACTCGTCGGCGTCCTTCAGGCGCCCCTGGCTCGAGACGGTGACCTCGAAGGCCCCGGGCGTCCGCAGCGGCTCCTGACCGATCGCACCGGCGGCGACCTGGATGTTCTGGCCGCGCAGCGCTTCCAGCACGTCCCCGGCGGTCAGGTCGAGGGAGGCGAGACGCTCGATGTCGAGCCACACGCGCATGCTGTAGGGACTGCCGCCGAACACCTGGACGTCCCCGATCCCGTCCAGGCGCGCCAGCACGTCGCGCGCCTCGAGAAAGACGTAGTTGCTGATGAACAACTGGTCGAGGCTGTCGTCGGGGGACAGCATGTGCACGACCATCATCAAGTCGGGCGAGGACTTCTTGGTCGTGACGCCGATCTGCCGGACCTCGCTCGGCAGGCGCGCCTCGGCGATGGAGACGCGGTTCTGCACCAGCACCTGCGCCTCGTCGATGTCCGTGCCCAGCGCGAAGGTCACGGTCAGCGTCATGCGACCGTCGACCGTCGACTGGGACTCCATGTACAGCATCCCCTCGACGCCGTTGATCTCCTGCTCGAGCGGCGTCGCCACCGTCTGGGCGATCGTCTCGGGCGTGGCGCCGGGGTAGGCCGCCGTGACCACGACGGTCGGGGGAGCGACGGGCGGGTACTGCGCGACCGGCAGCTCGAAGTAGATGATCGACCCCGCGATCAGGACGACCAGCGACAGCACCACGGCGAAGCGCGGCCGGTCGATGAAGAACTGGGGGAGCCTCACCGGTCGGTTCCGTCCGGCGTCGTGGCCGGCGCGTCGACCGTGGCGCCGTCGTACGTGATCCACTCCTCCTCGGGCAGCGGCTCGTAGTCGTTCGGCAGCCCGTCCTCGAGCTCCACGAGCTCGAGCTCCCGCAGCTCCGGAGTGACGGGCGAGCCCGGCCGCACGCGCTGGAGGCCTTCGATGAGGATGCGTTCGTCCCCGGTCAGACCGGAGCGAACCACGCGGTAGCCGTCGATGACCGGCCCGAGCTGCAGCGGTCGCATCTGAACGCTCTTGTCCTCGGCCAGCGCGTAGACGAACCGGTTGTTCTGGTTGGCGAGGATCGCGGAGTCGGGGATCAGGATCGCCTCGTAGCGCGCGCTGCCCGGCAGCCGCACGGTGGCGAAGAGCCCCGCCGCCAGGAGGCCGGCGGGATTGCGCAGGATGCCGCGCGCGCGGATCGCGCCGGTCTGCGGGTCGATGCGGTTGTCGACGAAGTCGATGTGGCCGCGGTGCGGGTAGCCTTGCTCGTCGACGAGCGCGACGTAGATCGGGTTCTTGTAGTCGCGCGAGCTGCGCCGCTGTCCGCTCTCGGCCAGGCGCACGTACTTCAGGAAGGCCTGCTCGTTGACGTTGAAGTACACGTGGATCGGATCCAGGGCCACGATGCTCGTGATCTGCGTCGAGAGCGGGCTGCCGCCCTCGATCAGGTTTCCGCGCGTCACGAGTCGGTCGCCCGTGCGGCCGTCGATCGACGCCGTGATGCGCGTGTAGCTCAAGCTCAGCTCGGACTGGGCCAGGCTGGCGGCGGCGACTTCGATGGCCGCGTCCGAAGTCGCGATGTCCGCCTCGGCCGAGGCGATCGAGGCCTCGGCGGCCTCGACCGTCGCCACGGCCTGAGCCAGCTCGCTCTCGCGCGTCTCGACCTGCTCCTTGGCGATGGCGTTGGCCGCCAGCGCGTCCTGGGCGTTCGCGAGGCGGCTGGCCGCCAGCCGCTGGGCCGAGCCGGCCTGCACGAGCTGCGCCTTGGCCTGGGCCATGAACGCGTCGGACTGCTTGCGTCGCGCGCGCGCCTCCTCGAGTCGCGCCCTGGCCCCCGCGACCTCCGCCTCGAACGGGCGCGGGTCGATGACGGCCAGCAGGTCACCGCGCTTCACGAGCTGCCCCCCGATGAAGTGCAGCGACTGCAGGTAGCCCGACACACGCGCGCGGACGGCCACTTCCTCGACGGGCTCCAGCCGGCCGGTGTAGCGGTCCCACTCGACGATCGACTGCCGCAGCGGCTGCGCCACGACCACCACGGGCGGGGGCGGAGGTGCGGCCGGCCCGGAGGCCTCCTGCGAGCACCCCGCGAGCAGCAGGGCGCAGATCCAGGGCAAAACGGGCGCCGTGCGCCTCGACGGGGACTTCATGGTCGAGCTTCGGTAGTGGTCTCGCAACGCCGAGCCGAGGTGCCGCGGCGTGTTCGGTGGAGCATTGTGCCTTACGCGGTGCGCGCGCGCCGAGGCGCCGGAGAGCCGCCTCCTATACCTCGACCCGGCGTCCAAGGGCTTCGCTCCCCGAGACCTCAGACGAGCTTGGCGCGCAGCCGTTCGACGGCGAAGGTGAGCAGGCGACAGAAGCCGTCCGCGGCTTCGCGGCCGGCCTCGACGACCTCTGCGTGCGACAGCGGCGTCGGACTGATCCCGGCTCCGGGATTGGTGACGAGCGAGACCGCTGCGACGCGCGCGCCGGCGGCGTGCGCGGCGACGGCCTCGGCCACCGTGCTCATGCCGATCGCGTCGGCGCCGACCGAGCGCAGGAAGCGCACCTCCGCCGGGGTCTCGTACGAGGGTCCGAGCAGACCCGCATACACGCCGCGCTGCAGCGGGACGCCGGCGTCCGCGGCGGCGTCGTCGAGGGCGGCGCCGAGCTCGGCGTCGTACGGGCAGCCGTATCCCGCCTCGCCCCACGCGAGCGGTCCGCGGCCCTGGAGGTTCAGGTGGTCGGTCAGGCGCATCAGCGTGCCGGCCGGCCAGTCGGCGCGCGCGCCCCCGGCGGCGTTGGTCAGCACCACGCCCCCGCATCCGAGTCCCGCGAGGGCGCGCACCGCGCGCGTCACCTCCTCCGGGGACCAGCCCTCGTAGAGGTGGACGCGTCCCTGCTGGACGACGACGCGCACGCCGCCGACGGTTCCGAGAACGAAGCGCCCCGCGTGCCCCGGCACGCTGCTGCACGGCATGCCGTCGAGTTCCTCGAAGGGCACCGCGCGCGCGTTCTCGAGCCGCTCGGCGAAGACGCCCAGGCCCGAACCGAGGACGAACAGGAGCTCGCCCGTGTCCAGGCCCGCGGCGCGCAGCGAGGCGCGCAGTCGCTCGACGGCTTCCATGCAGGGACCTTCGCGCGCGCGAGCGGCCGCGTCAACCGTGATAGAAGCGCTCGTCGACGATCTTGCCGTCGCGCCAGCGCGTGCGGGAGACCTGGGTCTGGGCCACGTCGGTGCCGTCCTTCGTCCGGAAGGCCATGGCGGACTCGACGAAGGCCGTGTCGCCGTCCACGGCGATGCGCTCGACCTCGAAGCGCTTCCACTCGGCCACGCTGTCGAGGAACTGCTGCTCGCGCTCCCGGTTGGCCGCGAAGCCGCGGACCGGGGGCTGGTCGTTCTCCTGCATCACCACGTCCTCGGCGTAGAACTCGTCGAAGGCCTCGAGGATGCGTCCCTCGGCAATGTGGCGCTGCAGATCTTCCGCGCGCACGCGGACGTCGTCGGCGGGGGTCATGTCGTTCGTCCTTGGTCTCGGTGGCTTGTGGGGGTCGTTCGAGTCAATTCTTCGAGGGCCCGAAGAGGGCGAAGCGCCCCGCTCCGAGCAGGCCTGCCGCCGCGGTGGCGACGGCGAGGGTCAGGGAATACTCCATGCCGCCGCTCTGCGCGGAGAACCCGGAGTGCGCGACGAAGCTCGCGACGAGCATCGTGATCACGAGCGGCACGGCGGCCAGCGGAACCGCGAAGCCGACGATCAGCGCCAGCCCGCCGAAGAATTCCGCGGCGCCGGCCAGCACGGCCATCACCGTGCCGCCGGGCAGGCCGATGCTCTCCATGTAGCTCGCGGTGCCCTCGATGCCGCCGCCCCCGAAGAGGCCGAAGAGCTTCCCGGAGCCGTGGTAGACGAAGACGACGCCGAGGATCAGGCGCAGCAGGAGACGGGCGAGATCGTTGCGTAGGGGTTGTTTCATGGATTGGGCCTCGATGGTGGTTGCTGGAACACTGGTTGAAACGGTCGCCCCGTGTGAGTCCGGGCGACTTGGGGCGACTCCGGCTACGGACTGCGTGCCGGGCTCACGCGATCGAGTTTGCGCGCCAGGTCGCGGAGCTCACGGTCGCTCCAGCCCTCGAACTGGCGCGCGTGGATGTCGAGCACGGGCTGGTCGAGCTTGCGCAGGAGCTGCAGGCCCTTGCGCGTCAGGCTGACGCGGACGACGCGCCGGTCCTCGTCGCTGCGCTCGCGGCGCACGAGGCCGAGTCGCTCCAGCCCGTCGACGAGCCGCGTGACGTCCGGCACGCGGGTGTAGAGCTTCTGCCCCACCTCGCGGCACGCCAGGCCGACGGGGCCCGCGTTGCGCAGGATCCGCAGCACGTCGTACTTCGGCTCGTTGAGGTCGTGGGCGCGGAACAGGTCCAGGAAGTCGTCCTGGACGCGACGATCCGCGGAGAGGATCGCCACGAAGGCCTCGACGGCTGCGCTCCGGGGCGGGTTGTTCCACAGGTCCGACCTCATGGCCGCATTTTTCGTCCCAACAATGTCTGTTTCAACAGGTATTCTCGAGAACTTCGCGGGCGAGGTCGAAAGGAGCCCTGAGCAGCCCCCAGGGGCCCACGCGCCAGGCCGCGCCCGGCCCGCTCAGAGGAACAGGCCGGCGACCGTGGCGGTCATCCAGGACGCGAAGGCCCCACCCAGCATGGCGCGCAGGGCCAGCTCGGACAGCGCGCGCTTGCGGCCCGGCGCCAGCGACGAGATCCCGCCGATCTGGATGCCGACCGAGGCGAAGTTGGCGAAGCCGCACAGCGCGTAGGCGGCCATCTTCGCGGAGCGCGCGCTCTCGAACGTGGCCCCCGCCGCGCCGGGCAGCATGCCCTGCAGCTCGCCGAAGGCGATGAACTCGCTGGCCGCGAGCTTCAGCCCGAGGAGCGAGCCGAAGAGCTGGCAGTCGTGCCAGCCCTCGACGCCCATGGCGAACGCCACCGGCGCGAAGATCCAGCCGAACAGTCGCGAGAGCGACAGGCCGCCCTCGATGTCGAGCGCGTCGCCCAGCGCCGTCAGCGGCCAGTCGGCGAGGCTGATGAGCGCCGAGAACGCGATCAGCATCGCGATCACGTTGAGCCAGAGCTTCAACCCGTCCTGCGTGCCGGTCGCCGCGGCCTCGATCAGGTTGTGGGACGTGCGCTCGATGCGCAGCTCGACCTTGCCGCCCGTCGCGGACTCCTCGGTCTCGGGCTGCATGATCTTCGCGACGAGGAACGCGGCCGGCGCCGACATGACCGAGGCCGTCAGCAGGTGCGGCCCGTACTCCTCGCCCAAGAGCCCCATGTAGACCGCCAGCACGGAGCCCGCGATCGTCGCGAAGCCGCCGGTCATCAGCGCGTTCATCTCCGAGCGCGTCAGACCCTCCAGGTACGGCCGGATGACGAGCGGCGCCTCCGTCTGACCGACGAACACGTTGGCCGCCATCGCCATCGACTCCGCGCCCGACACGCCCATGGTCGCCGACATCACCTTGGCCAGCATCCAGATCAGCACCTGCATGACGCCGAGGTGGTAGAGGATCGCCATCAGCGCCGAGAAGAAGATGATCGCGGCGAGGCCCGAGCCCGCGAAGGCGAAGATGAACCCGAGCTGTCCGCCCGGGTCGCCGATGTCGCCGAACACGAGCTTCGTGCCCGGAACGCCCATGCTGATCAGCTTCGCGGCGAAGTCGGAGACGCCCTGGAAGATCGAGCGGCCGAAGTCCGTCCCGAGGATCAGGCCGGCGAGGCCGAGCTGCAGCACGATGCCGAAGCCGACGACGCGCCAGGGAAAGCGCCGGCGGTGGCTGGAGAGCAGCCACGAGACTCCGCAGAAGAACACCAGTCCGAGGGCGGCGCGCAGAACGTCCATGGATGCGGGGGTCCGGGCGACGGAGCGGCCCGGGGGCCCAGACCTTAGCAGTTGCACCACCCCGCTACGCGCGGCGCGGAGGTTTCGGGCCGGCTACGCGCGGAAGCGGGCGCGGACCAGCGGCGACGGATCGGTCGGCGGTCCGATGCGCAGCGCCGTGCGCAGGTGCTCGCGCGCGCGGTCGAGTCCGTGGCCCTCGCGGTGGTGGATCTCGAACAGCGGCTCGCCCGCCTTCACGTTCGCGCCGGCCGCGCGCAGGGACACGAGGCCGACCGCGGGGTCGATGGCGTCCTCGAGCTGCTCGCGCCCGCCGCCGAGCGCGACGACGGCCCAGCCCAGCTCGCGCACGTCGGCGTAGGCGAGGCAGCCGTCCGCGGGGGCCTCGAAGATCTCCCGCGCGGGCGCGTGCGGAAGCCGTTCGGGGTCCTCGATCGTGCGCGGGTCGCCGTGCTGGCACTCGACGATCCGCAGGAAGAGGTCCAGCGCGCTGCCGTCGTCGAGCGTCGCGGCGATGCGCGCCTCGGCGGCGTCGACGTCGCTCTCGAGCCCCGTGTCCAGCAGCATCGCGCCGCCGCAGGCGCAGACCAGCTCGCGCAGGTCCGCCGGCCCGCCGCCGCGCAGGCACTCGACGCTCTCCGCGATCTCGAGCGCGTTGCCCATCGCGCGCCCGAGCGGCCGATCCATGGCCGTGTGCAGCGCGGACGCGCGCAGACCGAAGCTGCCCGCGAGGCCGATCATCGTGCGCGCGAGCTCCTCCCCGCGCTGCGGGTCGACCAGGAACGCGCCGCTGCCGAACTTGACGTCGAGCAGCAGCGCGTCGATGCCCTCGGCGAGCTTCTTCGAGAGGATCGAGCTCGCGATCAGCGGCAGCGACTCGACCAGCCCGGTGACGTCGCGCAACGCGTAGAGCTTGCGATCGGCCGGCACGAGGTCCGCGGTCTGCCCGCCGAGCGCCACGCCGACCCGCTCGACGGCCGCGCGGAACTCGTCGATGGAGAGATCCGTGCGGAAGCCCGGAATCGACTCCAGCTTGTCCAGCGTCCCGCCGGTGTGCCCGAGGCCGCGCCCGGAGATCATCGGCACCGCGACGCCGCAGGCCGCGACCGCGGGCGCGAGCGGGATCGAGACCTTGTCCCCGACGCCGCCCGTCGAGTGCTTGTCCGCCTTGGGCGCGTCGACGCCGTCGAAGGAGAGGCTCACGCCGCTCTCGAGCATCGCGCGCGTCCAGTGCGCGAGCTCCTCGGATGCCATGCCGTGGATGAAGATCCCCATCAGCAGCGCCGAGGCCTGGTAGTCCGGCACCTCGGCCGCCGTGTAGGCGCGCATGAAGTCGCGGATCTGCCCCTCGGACAGCTCGCCGCCGTCGCGCTTCGTGCGGAGGATCGGGCGGACGTCCATCGCGGATTCTCCGCCGCTCAGGCGGAGATCTGGGCCAGGAACGAGCGGCCGGGGCCCGACGCTTCGAGGCCGAAGGCGTCCGCGACCGTCGCGCCGATGTCGGCGAAGGACTCGCGCGTGCCGAGGTCGGCGCCGGCGCGCACCGCCGGGCCGGTCGCGAGGACGGGCACGTACTCGCGCGTGTGGTCGGTGGTCTGCGCGTTCGTGGGATCGTTGCCGTGGTCGGCGGAGAGCAGGACGAGGTCGCCGGGGCGCAGCTCGGCTTCGAGCTCGCGCAGCGCGACGTCGAACTCCTCGAGCGCGCGCGCGTAGCCCGCCGGGTCGCGGCGGTGGCCGTAGAGCATGTCGAAGTCGACGAGGTTCACGAACACGAACCCGCCGTCCAGCTCGCGTGCGCAGGCAACGGTATGGCGCATCCCGTCGCGATTGCCCTCGGTGTGGATGGACTTCGTGAGCCCGCGGCCCGCGAAGATGTCCTCGATCTTGCCGACGCCCACGACGGGCACGCCCGCGGCCTCGAGCTGGTCGAGCACCGTCTCGCGCGGCGGGTC